>DAOVIP010000250.1 GCA_030671465.1 Candidatus Aminicenantota bacterium
GCCAAGTCTGCAAGCAATGCCCTGTCGGGTATGATAGAGAAAAAGGGATTAGAAGAAGCTATGGCTGAATTTAAAAAATATTGCAGTTCAAAATCAACAAAATACTACTACCTTGAAGGGGATTTCAATCGTCTCGGATACCGGTATATGAATCAGAAAAAATACCCGGAAGCAATAGCAGTTTTCAAATTGAATGTAAAGATGCACCCTGAATCATGGAATGTGTATGACAGTCTTGGCGAAGCTTATCTAACTGCCGGTAAAAAGGAATTGGCAATGAAAAGTTATAAAAAAGCATTGACCTTGAATACAAAAAAAACCGAAGGAGAGAAAAAACAGTACAAGCATCAGATAAAAATTCTGAATCAATTGAAAGAAGGAAAATAGGGAAAAGGCCTGTGACCAGAGCCTGGAATTTTAATTCCGGGCTCTGGTTCAGACCAAGAAGCTGGTTTTGAATTAGTAGGTATAGAGACTTTTCTTATTCAGGACAAAATCTACATTTTCACTTTAAACAAAAAATATTAAATTTAGCAGTTAAAAATAATCTTTAAAATGTGACTAAAGTTCTATTGCATTTTAATTTTTATATTCATAAATTATATTAATCATGAAAACATTAAAAAAATCTTGAAATATTTAGGGTGGATGCAAAGGTTATAGAAAATTTAAAACCAAAAAAATTGAAATAAGTAAGAAAAACTCATGATAGTTTTTCAGTTTATAAGGATGTCTATATGTTTAATACTACTCTTCAATATTGGTTTATATGCTAATTTGAGTAAAAAATATACCCAAGCTATTAGGGTTTCTGAAGCACCAAATATTGATGGGAGGTTAACTGAGGAACTATGGAGTGAGTTGCCAATTTTGACTAATTTTGTTCAATACAGTCCTTATAACGGGAAACAACCTTCTCAAAAAACAGAGGTCAAGATCGGATATGATGATAGAGCCATTTATATTGGCGCAGTCTGTTATGACCGATCTCCGGAAAAAATAGCAAAAGGGATCAGCATCCGGGATCAGTTTCCTCCAGGGATGAGTGTGGATATATTTGCAATACTTATCAGCCCCTATAATGACGGCCTTAATTCAGTGTTTCTTTATGTGACCGCAGCCGGGGTACAGAGGGATGTGAAAATTTATGGTGATCAACATGAATTCGCCTGGGATGCTGTTTGGGAGAGCAAAGTAAAGATCACCTCGTTTGGATGGGTAGTGGAGATGAAAATTCCTTTATCAGCTTTACGATTTTCCACAAAACCAGTTCAGAACTGGGGATTAAATCTTTGGAGATGGATTGCCAGAAACCGGGAATGGGATGTGTGGAACTTCGTTGATATTACCTACCCGGGCTGGTGGAAAAAAAATGGGCTGTGGAAAGGCATAGAAAATTTGAATCCTCCGCTCAGGCTTTCTTTTACTCCTTATGTATCCGGTTATGTTGAATTCGACTCAGGTTCCGGAACTGAGTTTCTGTATAACGGTGGTATTGATTTCAAATATGGTATCACCCAGAGTTTTACATTGGATTCCACCTTGGTACCCGATTTTGGCCAGGTGCAGTCTGATGATATTGAATTGAATTTATCTCCCTATGAGATAAAATACAATGAAAAGAGGCAATTTTTTACTGAGGGGACCGAACTATTTACCAAGGGTGATCTTTTTTATTCCCGGCGTATCGGTGATAAACCTGTGTACTATGATGCGATTTATGATGAAATTGGTGAAAATGAGGTTATTCATAAAAATCCAAATGAGACTCGCTTAATCAATGCTACAAAACTTTCGGGAAGGACAAATTTTGGACTCGGGATAGGGGTGGTCAATGCCATGACTGCCAACACTTATGCCACAGTTTTAAACCAGGTTACCGGAGAGGAGAGAAAGGTATTAACCCAACCCTTTACAAATTACAATATGGTTGTATTGGATCAAACCCTGTTTTCTCATTCATATATCAGTCTGGTAAATTCCAATGTTACCAGAAGAGGACATCATGCCAATGTGACTGCTGTTGACTTTAAATTTGCAGATAATACCAATACCTATGGTCTAAACGGAATCTATGGTTATAGTTGGATCCGATCCAACGATGAAGGTCAAACAGGTTATAAACTGTTGCTGAATGGAGGGAAAATCGGTGGAAATTTTCAGGCTAAATATAATCTGTCTTTGATCAGTGATGATTACGATCAAAATGATTTTGGATACCTGCGACGCAACAATGAGGTGGTCAATCAGTTGAGACTGTCGCACCAGACCTCAAAACCTTTCGCCTGTTTCATGGATTTGCAGAACCAGCTTCGGTTGATCTATTCTCGGGCCTATGAACCCAGCGCATTTTCCGAATTCATATACAACTATGAGGTACTTGCTGAATTTAAAAATCATTTCGTTTTAAGTCTCAGATTTGAGCATGCTCCAATAGAACGGAGAGACTACTATGAGCCCAGGGTCGTAGGTCGTTATTTTATAAACTATAAGTATTATAAATATGGGATATCCGGACAGACCGATCCCAGGAAACCCATTTGGATTGAAATGAGCGGGGATTATTTTGAATCATATGACTATGATTTTGATGTTAGTTCCATGTTGGTAAGTATGTCACCATATATAAATCTTAACGATCATTTGAATTTGGGATTAAAAATTGCCTATGAGAAAAATACAAATCAACTGGGATATGTGGATCAGGATTTTGATAATGGAATAATCTATTTTGGCAAGCGGAACCGAGAAACGGTGGTGAGTACCTTTGAATCATCATATGTTTTTAACAATAAAATCTCATTGACCTTTAGATTGAGGCATTATCACTCAAAAGTTTTTTATACATCCTTTTATGAGCTGGGACAAAGCGGCAAATTTGAACTCTCGGATTATAATGAAAATCACGATATCAACTACAATGCTTTTAATATCGATCTCACTTTGAGATGGAATTTTGCCCCTGGCAGTGAAATTTTATTAAATTGGAAAAATGCCATATATACTTCAGAACAATTCCCTGGTGATAATTATTGGCAAAATTTCTTCAACACACTCAATCAACCACAGGTAAATAGTATCTCCATGAAGGTTATTTACTATTTTGATATATAGAGAGGATGGATATGAAGGAAAAAGTTATATTATTTATGTTTGTCTGCATTGTTTTGGTTTCTGGGATAGGGAATACCGCAAAGAAAAATTTTCCTGTTTTAAAAGGCCCCTACCTGGGCCAAAAACCCCCTGGAATGAAACCGGAAATTTTTGCTCCCGGAATTCTTAGTAACGATAAAATCGGCGCTTTCTGCTCGGTATTCTCTCCGGATGAAAACGAGTTTTATTATTTGCGATTTTTGAAGGGTGTGGAAGGTTCGGGCCGCATTTACTGGACAAGAAGAGTGAATAATATTTGGACAAAAGCGAATCATGCTCCTTTCAGTAGTGATTATCCGGAAAATGACATGAGAATTTCAACGGATGGTAAAAAAATGTTCTGGCGATCCTGGAGACCTTTACTTGGTAAAAGCCATCAAGAGGACCGGTCATGTATCTGGTATTCGAATCGTGTGAAAGACGGTTGGAGCAAACCTCAGCCTTTGAAATGTCCCGATGGATACTTGCGGGCTGGTTACATTGGCGTTACGAATAGCGGAACAATCTATTTCCCGGCCAGAAGGGAGGACAGCTACGGCGAATGGTCAAAATTAAAAAATATGGGTGAGCCTATAAACAGCGATCAGGAAGAAAATTGCCCAACGCTCTCGCCGGATGGGAAATGTTTTCTTTTTAACA
>DAOVIP010000106.1 GCA_030671465.1 Candidatus Aminicenantota bacterium
ATCCTTTTCATTGAATTGTTCGGGAAAACCGTCAGACATCAAAAGCACCGTATCACCAATATTTAATTTGGTTTCCTTTTGTTGATAGGAAAAACCAGGAAATCCACCAAGTGGCGGACCTTTGATTTCTATCTCATATACACTCTGTTTTGCCTTCCGAAAAATCAAAATATGGGGCATGCCTGCAGAAGCGGCCAACAGTTTGTTACCCTTTATTCTAATTAATGCTAATGCCATATACAAATTCCCCATATTCATCTTTTTAATGGTGTTGGTACATTGATTAAAAAAAGCTGAAATATCAGGATGTGTCCCGCTGCTTTGAAACAGGCTTTTTATGGTTGCGACCATAATACCTGCCTTCATACCATGTCCGGTCGCATCTCCAATAACCAGGATAAGACTTCCATCTTTATCAATCAGATAATCATAATAATCCCCTCCAACTTCAGTGGCTGGTTCCATATAAAAGCAAATATCAATCCCAGGGAATTCAGTTACACATTCAGGTAGCATGGATAACTGTAACTTTCGGGCCTCATCTAGTTCTCGAGTTTTTCGAGTGTTTTCCGCTTCAAGAAGACGGTGTTCAATCTCCTTTTCCCTGACCTGTCGCTCCTGTTCAAGCATCTTTTGGTAAGTATTTGAGTAACGTCGGGCCAGGTAAATAGACATGGTTATTAAAAAGCCAATTGTGCCAAAAGCATAGGGATTTTCCATTTCTATAAATGGAACACGAATTCCCTGGTCCATTAAGGTATCAAAAGAGGAAAAGAAGTAGTATATAAAAAATCCTGTCGCAATGATCCATGCCCCGTTCCTCTTTTTCCATAAAGCATTTACAATCACCCGGATTATCTCAATATTTAAGGGGATGGTTGCCCAACTAAAATATTGATAACCTGCATCACCGGAAGGGGAGTAAACTGCATATAATCCAAAAACGAAAAGCAAAGGTACGAAAAACCAAAACCGTTTTAAAACTCTGGGATAAAATAAAGAATAGACAAATCGCAAGGTAAATAGGAGATAAAATGGCTGAATTGCTCGATGAATTCTAATATATAATAAAGTTTGCTCAACTTCGGCATACAGAGAATTCTGATAATCAAAAAAAATCGAAGCCGAATAAAAGAACAAAAATATCGCAAAATAGAGGTTTTCTTTGGCTTTTTTAAAGAATAAGAATAAGATCAAAAAAATTAACCCGAAAGCCAGTGGCAAAGTGGTAAAAATCATCTGATAAGTTATCAGGTTCTTGACTCTTCTATTATCATCTTGTTGAAACCTCTGATTTTCATTATTTTCTGTTACAGAATCTGATAAAGTATTATTGATGTCATCCCCATGAGAAGCAAATCCCTGAGTAAAGGGAATAGGCATGGTTTCTTTATCAGCAGCATCCAGTGTGAATGATCCAAAATAAAGGATTATAAATAGGAAAAAGAAGGAGAATAAAAAATTAAATTTAGGTTTTATTAACACTACTGCCCTATATAAATTAAGATTTAAAAAGCCGACTATCTGTTTATTCTTTGGGTTTGCCTAAAACCGATTCGATGAGCTCGCTATCAAAGGTCTTGGCCTGGGAGAGCAATTGACGGTATTTGATAAAATCAATGGTTCTCTGTCCGGTTATTTTCTGGGTATTGAAGGCATTAAAACCGATATCGGCTTCCATGTTCATGTTGGCACCCAGCCAGTAGATTTGACTGCTCTTCTGCATATCCCAATAAAATTTCTTTTTGCCCCGGATGCTTTCAATGGTGTTCATCAGGCAGAGGAAGGTGGTGTTGGTCAGGGTCCAGTTTATTTTATCGACAAAGGCAACCAGCTGGCTCCAATCGGTCTGGAGGCCCTTCAATTCGTCCTTGGCGGCCTTAAATGCCTCTCCTTTTTTAAACTCCCCGTAGACAATTTCGCCATTCTCCACATACTGTTCGGTGATCACTCTGGGATCACGCACCCATTCACCCTGGCTGTTCTTTTTGATGGGAATGGCCTTGGTGATCAATCCCATTCGCTCCATCTTGGCTGCACTCCACAACTCATTGGCGGTGGCCTGCCACATGGCCTGTTCCATGCTCAGGTTCCAGGGCAGAAAATCGGTTGATCCTCCGGTGGGTGTTGAACCATGACGGGTCCCGGCCTGGCCGAATGAGGCCGTATCAGCTGCTACGGTATAATCACAGGCCTGGCCGATTTCCTGACCACCGGCGATTCTCATTCCGTTGCAGCGGCAAATAACCGGTTTGCGGGCTTTTAAAATACCGTCGATCATTCCTGAAAAGAGATCCATGTACTGGGTGTACTCCAGGGGTCTGCGGGAATAGTATTCTGCGTATTCCTTGGTGTTTCCTCCCGTGCAAAATGCCCGGTCTCCGGCGGCTGTGAATACAATGGTCATCACGTCTCTTTCCATGGATGCCTTATGCATTCCGGCGGTCACACCCTTGATCATCTGGGTGGTGTAGGAGTTAAGCTGGTCCGGATTGTTGAGTGTGATCCAGGCCGAATACAGCCCCTCGACCGTTTCTCCGGTTTCCGGATTGATCAGGGGTTTCTTCTCATAAACCGTACAGGGGGATTCTGTACCAAAGTGTTCATCACCGTATATCTGATGATCCTTGATTTCGTTGTCACGTGTCAACCAATCTAATGCCATGATGGTCCTCCTTTACATTTATTTTAATTTTCATTCTATTTTAATCTGAAAAAGAATTCAAGGTCAAAAAAGTCAGTCCCTCATTTTTCCGGGAATCTATTTTTTTTTGGCGGGTTCCGGTGGTTTATTACCGGTTCTGGTTTTTAAAAAGGCCTCGACTTCGGGTATGCCTCCCTGAAAAATCAAATAACCGTTAAAGGGTTCCCTTTCGGTTATCTCGCTGCAGATGGGAGTGAGCATGATTTCCTTGACCCTGTCCAGGTCATCGGTCTGACCCAGTGCCCATGCCAGCTTGATGTAGGCCACTTCCGGAAGCATGTTTTCTGTGGGTATCACACCGATTTTTTGCATATCCCTGCCGGTTTCGTACACAAACATGTGAACAAATCCCCAGAGGGTCTGAACAGTCATGTATATGGCCACTCCCGCCTTGCTGGCCCTTTCAATAGCCGGATACAGGGGTTTGTTGACATGACCCAGGCCAGTGCCGGCTATCACGATCCCGCGATAACCGTTTTCCACCAGCGAGTCAATCATATCGGGATGCATGTTGGGATAATAATAGAGCAAGGTCACCCGTTCTTCAAAATAAGGATAGATATCAACCCGGCGGTCCTGACGCCGGCGGTTGTAATCATGTCTCAGGGGAGTGATGCAATCCCTTCTGACCGTGGCCAGGGGAATATCTCCGATGGTCCGGAAAGTGGACCGGTAAGAGGAGTGCATTTTACGAACCCGGGTCCCCCGGTGAAGGAGGGCATAATCATCCGAAGTGGTGCCAAACATGCAGACCATGACCTCGGCAATATCGGATTGGCTGGCAGTAGTAGTGGCGTGGATCAAATTAAGAGCCGCATCCGAGGAGGGCCGGTCTGATGATCGCTGGGATCCAACCATGACAATGGGAACCGGTGAATTCTGTATCATGAAGGCCAGTGCCGAAGCGGTATGATGCATGGTATCGGTCCCATGTCCGATAACAATGCCGTCAATACCCTGCCTGATCTCTTCCCCGATAGCGATGGCCAGGGTTTTATATTGGTCAGGACCCATATTTTCACTGAATACGGAAAACAATTTTTCAGTGGTTAGATTGCAGATATCGGCCAGTTCCGGTACGGCACCGTACAGCTCTCCGGGTGAAAATGCCGGAATCACGGCCCCGGTACGATAATCCAGCCTGGAAGCAATGGTGCCGCCGGTACCAAAAAGTTTGATGTTTGGCTTATCTTCGGATATGGGAAATTCCTTTTCCGGAATCTTGTAATGAGCTTCTTTGTATCCCAATTCCTTAATATGGGTAATGGTTTGGGTATCGATACCCACGTTGTATCCGTTGGCCAGTTTCAGGACCAGGTGGATATTATCATCATACTCGGATCGGGGCAGAATGATCCCCTGGAATCCTCCACGAGTGGTTTTAATGGAAACCTCGCTCCAGACCCGGACTTTATACTTTTTTAGTATATCCAATCCTCTGCCCTTGTATCCTTTGTAGAGATCGTTCATTTCCGACCCCCGTTGATATGTTTTCTGAGTGTATCCAACTCAATATTGCCCAGTGCCACCGGTCTCAGCTGGCCCATCAGCCAGCGTTCCCGGGCGCCCGGAGATTTTGATGTTTTAATTTTGTTGAATTTGTCATTCAAGGCCGGTAGTATGGAGAGGATTTCTTTCTCGGATTTGTTGCGGTATTTCAGGATTTTCAGGACCGAATCAAAATCGGATTCGGGATGCTGGTAAGCGATGGGGAGCATACTTTTTATGATGTCTTTTTTAAGTTTTTTTTTCCGGATGAATTTAAAAAGTTCATAGACTTTTTGATAATCAATGGAGGCATTCTCAAACTGCTGGCCCTCAATATGTTTCAGGGTATGGCCGATCAGGCTACCGACCAGGAGTGGATTTTCCTGGAAATCAGTGATGACACCGGCCAGCAGGGGGAAGAGATTTTTGCTTAGAATATAGGTGAAGGTAGTGGCCGGAATTTTCCATTTTTCCATCTGGTCGATACGGGTAGTGACCTCGGAAGGAAGTTGCTTTTCGATATCCCGGATCATCCGATCATCGATGGGGATCGGGGAGGAATCGGTGTCCGGGTACATGCGGTCGGGTCCAGGCAATACCCGCTCAAAAATCGTGGTCCCGTTTTTAAGGGCTTTGCGGGTTTCGTTGGGAACTCCCTGCAGGGCCAGCCGGCAGCGCTCATCGATAGTTTCCAGGGCAGTCGGTATGTCAGTTTCGGGCCCCCACAGGATGATCTGTGCATCGTTTTCACCACTCTTTAGGGTTTCCCTGACCCGGGCCCAGTCTTTGGCCTCCAGCCGGGGTGTCAGGGCCTCCGAATGGGTCATACTGGGCCTATTCAAACAGGCAATAACGGTTAAGCGGTCATGAATTTCATCGGCAAATATTTTTCCGGGCTGGGTGAAAAAGCTGAGAATCCCCTTGAACAGGGGCAGGTTCACCCCGATAAACCGGTTGTTTGGCTCGGAATTTAATTTCAGGTCCGGTAATGCACTGGATTTCAATTTCCATTTATTGATGTCCGGGATCCGTTTTTTCAGAATTTTACGGATTTCCAGCAGTGATTTCTGGCGGAAGGCCTCATTGTGGGTGAGTTCGGGAATGGAACGCAGATGGGCCACGCCTTTGATTTCAACCCGGGTACCACCGTTAATACTGACATTGACATCCTGACGGGCCGCACCGATACCGGTTCTGACATGATTGGTACTTCGACACAAAAAACGAATGTACTGCCCGGCTTCAACGGCTTCATCCGGGGTTTTCATGTCGGGATGGGTTACGGTTTCCACCAGGGGCATGCCCAGGCGGTCGGTCAGGAATACCCGGTCGTGCCGGATATCCGAGACCTCGCGGCAGGAATCCTCTTCCACACTCAACTGCATGATACGGATTTTTTTTTCTCTGAGCGGGATTTCACCTTCGATTCCGATAATGCCGGTGCGTTGAAATCCGGTTGGAATACTGCCGTCCAGATACTGCTTGCGAGTGATATGCAGCTCACCCACGATACTGGTCTTGAGCAGCAGGGCAATTTCAATGGAAATCTCCAATGCTTCACGATCCAATTTAAAGGGAGGTGTATCATCAATTTCATAGGTGCAGGCGGTTCGATGCTTGATCCGGTAAAAGATATTCTTTTTGGTTTTGAATTCCATCAAGGCGGTTCCATCGTATTCTCCCAGTTCACTCAGGGTGGGGCGCATATGCCGAATGACTTCGGCATCATAATCATCGCTCTGCTGATATATTCCGGCCGGACAACGGCAGAAGAGTTTCTTTCTGGTTTTCAGTTGCTGGTGAATTTCAAGCCCGCAGCGATAGCCCAGGGACTCATAGATTCTCCGGTCCGCTTTTCTACGCTCCACATACCCGACTGTTTTTCGGGTTTTTTCAAGATTCTGCTTCGGATCAAATGTCATGGGTTAACTGTTTTCCTTTACCGATGGGTATCGGGTGTAAGCCAATCTGTTTTGTATCATATTGCCTCATTGAAGTCAACTTAAATAAATTACCTTTTTATTTAAAAAGAATTAGAAAATCGGTTGACATTTGAATGGTAATATAGATAATCTTTTCTATTACCGAAAATTCAATTTATATCTTCTTGTTGATATCAAATTAGAGGTGAGTGAAATGTCAGAGGAAATTCGAGTCAGGGTCGAGCCACTCAAGTCATTCTGCATCCGCATCTTCAAAAAGTTGAATGTGACTGCCAAGGATGCCGCGGTGGTTGCCGATAACCTGGTTGCCGCTGACCTGCGGGGGATCGCCTCCCATGGAGTGGCTCGTTTGGGGCGTTATGTCAAGGGGATACAGACCGGAATCATACGGCCCCGGGCCGAAATCCTGGTGGTGCAGGAAACCGCGGCCACTGCCCTCCTGGATGGGGGTGGCGGGCTGGGACAGCCCGTATCCAGCCGGGCCATGCACCTGGCCATTCAAAAGGCCAGGGAAGCCGGTGCCGGATTTGTCAATGTACGGAATTCCAATCACTACGGTATTGCCGGGTATTATGCCATGATGGCGCTGGAATACGATATGATCGGGATTTCCATGACCAATTCCGCTATACTGGTGGTTCCCACATTTGGCCGTAATTCAATGCTGGGAACCAATCCGATCAGTCTGGCAGCCCCGGCCGGGCAGGAGCGCCCCTTTGTGCTGGATATGGCCACCAGTACCGTACCCCGTGGAAAACTGGAAGTGTACAACCGTCAGCAGAAACC
>DAOVIP010000436.1 GCA_030671465.1 Candidatus Aminicenantota bacterium
AACCGGTTCAGATACTTGCGATCAAGATCCTCCAGACCCTTGTCAACCTGGCTTCGGATCCTTTCAAATGTTTGTTCCCGTTCCCGTTCATCCAGGGTTTCGCCCACGCATAAAATCACCCTGAAGCCATGTAGTAAAGCCACCCTGACCTTTTTGTTGATCTCCTCATCGGTTTCCTTGAATACATGTCGCCTTTCCGAATGACCAATCAGCACATAATCCACCAGATTCTCCAGCATCAGGGGAGAGATTTCCCCGGTAAAAGCCCCGCGCTCCTCATAAAATATATTCTGAGAACCGATCTTGACCTTTTTCGACAATCCCCTAAGGGCATACAAAGAGGTGTAGGGAGGAAAAATCAGCACTTCCACGCCTGAGTGTTCCCGGATCCGCTGGTCCAGCTCGGTGAAGAAATCCTGGCTTTCAACCACGGTTTTTTGCATTTTCCAGTTACCGGCAATGATGTATTCGATTGTTTCACTCATGATATCCAGGCCTCCTTTTAAATATTTTATTGATGTCTGTTAATCAATAGTCAGGAAAGCGCCTCGATTCCGGGTAAGATTTTTCCGGAAAGAAACTCCAGGGAGGCCCCGCCCCCGGTTGATATATGGGATATGTTAGCCGAAACACCGGCCTTGATCAGGGCTGCTACCGAGTCACCCCCACCCACAATCGAGGTGGCTGAAACATCGGCAATGGCTTTGGCAATGGCCATGGTCCCGCCCGAAAAATCGTCCACTTCAAAAACCCCCATGGGACCGTTCCAAACGATCAGGGCTGCGCGGCGGATTTCGGCCATGTACCGCTCCACGGTTTCATACCCGATATCCAGGCCCATCATATCCTCAGGGATTTCCTTGCCTTTTTCCACCATGCGAATGGTCACATTGGCTTCGATTTTCACCGCCGCCACATGATCCACGGGCAACATCAATTTGCACCCGCTTTTCTTGGCTTTTTCCATTATCTCCCGGCACATGGGCAAATACGCATCCTCCACCTTGGACATGCCCACTTTAACGCCCTGGGCCTTTAAAAAAGTATAGGCCATGCCCCCCCCGATCAGGATGGTGGTGGCCCGGTCTAACAGGTTGTTGATCACCGGGATCTTATCCGATACCTTGGCCCCTCCCAGGATGAGGACATAATTTTCACTGGGCTTTTCAACAGCCAGGCTCAGATAATCCACTTCCTTTTTCAACAACAGTCCGGCCACTGCTACCGGCACCAGCCGGGTTATCCCGGTAATCGAGGCATGATCCCGGTGAGAAGTGCCAAAGGCATTGTTCACATACACATCAATACCCCGGGCCAGATCTCGGGCAAAGTCCGGGTCATTACCGGTTTCTCCGGGATGAAAGCGCAGGTTTTCCAGCAACAGAATTTCCCCGGGCTTCAGGGAGGCTTTGGCGGCATCAACTTTTTCTCCGGTGATCTCAGCTTCAAATTGAACCGGGCGGTCCAGCAGCTCTGATAAGCGGTGGGCAACCGGTTTCAGGCTGAACTCCGGCTTGAATTCCCCCTGGGGCCGCCCCAGATGGGAACACAGGACAATCCTGGCTCCGGTCTCGATAAGGTACTCGATGGTGGGCAAAGAGGCCCTTATCCGTGTGTCATCCAGAATTTCTCTCTTTTGGTTCAGGGGCACATTGAAATCATTGCGCACCAAAACACATTCATCCTTGGCTTTAATGTCTTTTAAATATTTCATTTCACTATTACCTCCCGGCGATTTTATCGATCAAATCCCGAAGTCTGCAGGCATACCCCCATTCATTATCGTACCAGGCTAAAATCTTGACCATATTTTCCTCGATAACGGTGATGAACTCGCTGTCAACAATCGAGGAGTGGCTGTTTCCGATAATATCGGTGGAAACCAGAGGCTCTTCGGAATACTCTAATATGCCCTTGAATTTGTTTTCAGAGGCATTCTTAAAGTCATCCTTCAGGGCTTCCACCGAGGTGGGTTTCTCCAGGTTGACCACCAGGTCAACCAGGGACACATTGGGAGTGGGTACCCGCAGGGCGCTTCCGGTAATCTTTCCCGCCAGTTCGGGAATCACCAGGCCAATGGCCTTGGCAGCCCCGGTAGTGGTGGGAATGATGTTAATGGCAGCAGCCCGGGCCCGCCTCAAATCCTT
>DAOVIP010000171.1 GCA_030671465.1 Candidatus Aminicenantota bacterium
GGAAGCCTGTTCCTGGATGAAATCGGGGATATCAGTCCCAAGACCCAGGTCGATCTGTTGAGGGTTTTACAGGAAAAGCATATCTACCGCCTGGGCAGTACCAAGCCCATAAAGGTGGATATCAGAATTATATCTGCAACTCACCGGAATCTTGAGGAAGATGCCCGGGAAGGCAAGTTTCGTGAGGATTTATATTATCGTCTGAATGTGGTGACCATCAATGTCCCTCCCTTGCGAGATAGAAGAGAAGATATACCGCTGCTGGCCAATCATTTTTTACATAAATTTACCATGGCCAATTCGAAAAAAATCAATGGAATCTCCGGTGAGGCCATGAAGGTGTTGATCGGTTATCATTGGCCGGGAAATATTCGGGAGCTGGAGAATGTGATTGAAAGGGCGGTGGTGGTCAGCAAGACAGATGAAATCATTCCCAATGATTTGACTGAAGTTGTCCAAAAGGGCTTGAAAGAGTCGACTCCCCGAACCCTGGATGAATCTGAAAAAAGTCACATCTCCCGAATTTTAGAGGACAATGACTGGAACATTTCAAAATCCGCAGCAGAACTGAGTATTGACCGGGCCACCCTGTACAGCAAAATAAAAAAATACAAAATTGAAAAATGAATGATAGAAAAAAAAATCACCCTGGTTCCGATTGGTGATATAGATGACTCGCTTTTAGAATATATCAGCCAGTCCATAAAAACCACATTTAACCTCAATACTCACCTGATCCCCTGTCAGGACCTAATCGGCTGCGTACCCGAACCGGTTTTTGGGGGAAGATACAATTCCACAACGCTGCTGAAGCAATTTCATGAATGCCTGCCCGGGAAAATATTCAAGTTAGTGGCCATTACCGATTTGGATCTCTACTCACCCATCTTCTCCTGTTTTTTTGGAGAGGCCCAGTTGGGGGGTTGTTGTGCGCTCATCTCATTGCATCGCCTCGGTCAGGAATATTACGGTCTGGTAGAGGATAAAGCCCTGTTTCTATCGAGATGTGAAAAAGAGGTCATACATGAAATTTCACATCTATTTGGACTGCTCCATTGCAGTGATAATAATTGCATCATGTATCCGTCCAATAACATAATCGATACCGATGTAAAATCCAGTTCATTTTGTCCCAGCTGTAACAGCTTGATCGAACGGGCTTTGGTTTAATAACCAGGATCGATTCATTCGGCTTGACATGTATGCAAAAACCCATTAAAATATAAAAATGAGGTCAAAGAAATGTTTGGATCACTTGGAATAATGGAAATATTAAACATTTTTGTCATTATTGCCCTGTTATTCGGGGGCAAAAAGATTCCTGAGCTGGCCAAAGGTCTGGGAGAGGGTATCAAAAATTTTAGAAACTCGATCAAGAAGGATGAGCCAGAAGAAGAATCAGAGGACGAAAAAAAGACTAATTGTTTGACTCTTCTTTCGCTCAATAACCTTAGGGTGATATTCATCCGGGGTTGACCACCCTGACCACTTCCGGCATAAAATCTTTTTTTTCCTTTAAGCGGTTGGCAATAAATCTTATGATAATATAGGATAGGGCAGCAAAAGAAATACCCAGAAAAGCAGAGAATAATTCGGGATCAAATTTCAACCTGGGTCCTATTTCGATTCCAATCAGGGCTCCCGACACCAGAGCGATAACCGGAATCATATAGAACAGGAGGGAAATCTTCCACAAAACTCCGGGTTTTATGGACAGCTGGACCCGGTCACCCACCTTGGCTTGAACCGTGTTGATGGCTTCGGCTTCCATATTTTTGCCTCCTCCGAGGGTATGGCAAACTCCCCGGCTTCCACAACCATCACACATCTCGCTTCTCGCCACCATAACCAAGGCATTATGCCCCTCTACTTTGGTGACAATTCCCTCTTCAGTATTCATTTTTATGCAAAATCCGATTGGAATAACCATATCAACATTTCGAGGCTTTGTCAATTTGATAATATTCCGGTCATGCCACGGACCTGGAAAATGAAATAGGTGTTGACAAATAGATCTTATTGTACTAATATTAATATTGTAATAAGTTTAGATTGTACTTATTACAATATTGTAGTATTTATTTTACCGATGTCGGAGGTTTATGATGACGGACAGACATTATGGTGTTCATGGTGAGTTCAGGGATTTGTTGTGTTCGAAAAACATCAAGCCGTCCTACCAGAGATTGCTCATACTGGAGTACATAATGAAAAACAAAAATCATCCGTCCGCAGAAATTATTTTTAAAAATATTTCCCGGAGTGTTCCCACCCTTTCCCGGACAACTGTATACAATAATTTAAATATTTTTGTTCGAAAAGGAATCTTGTCCAGTATCAAAACCAATAAATCAGAGACACGGTATGATATCATAGAGATACCCCATGCCCATTTTTATTGTCTTCAGTGCAAGCGGATCATCGATGTCGATTTGAAGATTCCACTGTATCGTAAAAATTCCATACAGGGACATAAAATTGAGGAAGTCCAAGTTCAATTCAGGGGCACTTGCCGAAATTGTTTTAATAAAAAGGAAAAAAAAACTAAAAATGTTTTATAATATAATAAAGGTTCAAAAGGAGAGAAAAGATGAAAAAGTATGTATGCAAAGCCTGTGGTTATGTGTATGATCCCGAAATTGGTGATCCGGATGCAGGGATTGTTTCCGGCACATCTTTTGAAGATTTGCCAGATGACTGGGTTTGTCCCTTGTGCGGAGTCGGAAAAGACATGTTTGAAGAAGAGTAATGGCTGTTCAACAGATAAAAGATAGAATTTTTTCGGTTGGCTCCAGGGATTGGGACCGAAGGCTTTTTGATGAGCTGATTCCCCTGCCTGACGGAACCAGTTATAATTCATATTTGATCCGGGGCAGTGAAAAAACCGCTTTAATCGATACGGTTGATCCACCCAAGACCAAAGAACTGATCTCTAACTTGAAAAAACTGAATATAACCAAAATTGATTACCTGGTTTCCAACCATGCCGAGCAGGACCATTCCGGTTCCATCCCTGATCTTTTGGAAATCTACCCGGAAGCAAGAGTGATTGCCAATGAAAAATGCAGGTTATTTTTAATGGACCTGATGGAGATCCCGGAAACCCGCTTTCAAACCGTTTCGGATGGGGATGTGCTGTCCCTGGGGGATAAAAATCTGAAATTTATTTTTACCCCCTGGGTTCACTGGCCGGAAACCATGTGTACCTTTTTACCGGAGGATAAAATTCTTTTTTCCTGTGATTTTTTCGGATCTCACCTGGCCACCAGCGATCTGTTTGTCCGGAATCCAGCCAAGGTGATTGAGGATGCCAAAAGGTATTATGCCGAAATCATGATGCCCTTCAGAGGTGTGGTGAAAAAAAACATCGAAAAAATAGAGGCTCTTGATTTTGAAATGATTGCCCCCAGCCACGGCCCGGTCTATTCGGATTCCAAGATTATACTGGATGCCTACCGGAACTGGGTATCGGATAAAGTTGAGAATCAGGTGGTCATTGCCTATGTGTCCATGCACGGCAGTACGGAAAAAATGATGTTTTACCTGATGGAAAGAATCATGGAAAAGGGAATTTCGGTAAAGTTTTTTAATTTGATCAAAACCGACCTGGGACAGCTGGCCATGTCACTGGTTGACAGCGCCACTCTGATTTTGGGGACGCCCACGGTTCTGACCGGCCCACATCCGGCAGCGGTTTATGCGGCGACTCTGGTGAATGTTCTGAAACCCAAATTAAAATTTGCCACCGTGGTCGGCTCATATGGCTGGGGGGGCAGAACCCTTGAAATGATTCAGAATAGCCTGAGTAACCTGAAGGCGGAATTTCTGGACCCTGTGTTGATAAAGGGGTACCCAAAAGCAGCAGATTATGGTTTACTGGATAAACTGGTGGACACCATCGCTACCAAACATCAAGAAACTATATAAACAAAAGGAGTTAAAAATGGGAATTATGTTTGATGCCAGTGAAGTCTTTCAGCTGGCAATTAGAATTGAAGAAAACGGTGAAAAATTTTACCGCAGAATGGTTGAAAAATTCGATGAACCCACGACCAAGGAATTATTCACTTATCTGGCCAACGAAGAAGTCGGGCATAAAAAGATTTATGAAGAAATACTCTCAACCTTTGAGAGCTATGAGCCCCACGAAAGTTACCCGGGCGAATACTTTGCTTATCTTCGCAGTTATGCGGACAATATTATTTTCAGCCAGAAAGAGTTTGACCAAAAACTGGAAGAAATTACCGATGTCGCCTCAGCACTTGATTTTGCCATTGATGCAGAAGTGAGTTCCATACTGTATTATCAGGAGATCAAGAATATCGTCCCGGAAAACAAACACCATCAGATCGATAAAATTGTGGATGAAGAAAGAAAACACTTTGTCATGTTATCGGAATTAAAAGCCAATACCAATTAAGGAGTTTAAAAATGTCAAAAACCGAACAAAACCTAAAAACCGCTTTTGCCGGTGAGTCACAAGCAAGAAATAAGTATGATTATTATGCCAAGGTGGCCCGGAAAGAGGGATATCATTATGTTGCCAAATTTTTTGAAGAAACAGCCTTGAATGAAAAGCAGCACGCCAAAGATGAGTTCAAATTGCTGAAGGGAATCGGAGATACCCGGGCAAATCTTCAGGCCGCTATCGAGGGAGAGCATTACGAAACCATCGAGATGTATCCGACATTTGCCAGAGAGGCTGAAGAAGAAGGTCAATCGGATGCGGCCCGGTTGTTTACACAGATTGCCAAAGTTGAGGCCCAGCACCGGGATCGCTATAAAAAATTACTGGATATGCTGGAATCGGGTACTCTCTACAAACGGGAAAAGCCGGTAAAATGGATCTGCAGCAAATGCGGATATGTCCATGAGGGAACAGAACCTCCGGAGATATGTCCATCCTGTCAGCATCCCAAAGAATATTATGAACCCGAATATATTTAGTAATGATATTAGGTATATCATAAAATTTATAATCCAAGGAGGAATACAATGGCCAAACGTTTAGAAGTTTACAAATGTGAAATCTGTGGAAATATAGTTGAAGCGATTCACGGGGGGGGCGGAGAACTGGTTTGTGGTGGCCAGCCCATGACCCTGTTGAAAGAAAATACGGTTGATGCCTCAACCGAAAAAC
>DAOVIP010000284.1 GCA_030671465.1 Candidatus Aminicenantota bacterium
CAGGCCAGGGCCCTTCCTCCCTCCTCCAGATCCACTACCCCAACAATATAGGGGGCCAGCTGTTCGAAACCGGTCGGAGCGGCCACGATTTTGGTATAGGTGTGAAGGGTGGCTTTGCCGCTCATTTCATAGAATTCGAATTTATTGTTCAGACAGTTTTCACAATCAGCCCGGGGCGGAAATGACCGGGTTCCACATTGCTGGCATTTCGAACCCATCAGATAACCGTCCTTGAGGTGTTGGGCAAAATCAGCTACCTTGGTATAAGGTGAAAAGTTGACTTTTCCGAACCACTTGAACATGCTTAATCCCTCCTTAGGATCTGAACAAAACAGTATTGCCCGATTCCACCCACATTATGGGTTAAACCGATATCGGCTTCCGGAACCTGACGTTCTCCGGCTTCACCTCTCAATTGTTTGGCGATTTCATAGGTCTGGGAAACACCGGTGGCACCGATGGGATGCCCCTTGGCTTTTAAACCCCCGTCAACGTTGACCGGGGTCTTCCCATCCAGGTAACTCTGGCGTTCGGATATGAATTTTTCACCCTCGCCTTTTTTACAGAAACCCAGGTCTTCATAGGCCATGATTTCGGCAATGGTGAAACAGTCATGCACCTGGGCTATTTTAATATCTTCGGGTCCGACTCCGGCCATTTCATAGGCCTGGGAGGCGGCTGCTTCCGCACTGGGCAGGCCGACCATGTGTGGTCTGCGCAAAATTGACATGCTGGCGGTGGCACAACCCAGTCCATCCAGCCAGACTGGTTTTTTGGAAATATCCCTGGCCCGTTCTTCGCTGGCCAGGATCACACAGGCGGCGCCATCGGCATTGGCACAGCAGTCGTAGATCTGAAAGGGCAGGGCCACCTCATCGGATTCCAGGGCCTTTTCCATGGTAATCTCTTTTTGAAACAGGGCCTTGGGATTCTTGGCGCCGTAAAAATGGTTTTTTATGGCCACTTCCACCAGCTGTTCACGGGTGGTGCCGAATTCATGCATGTGTTTCCGGGCAAACATGGCATAATAGGCGGGAAAGGTGGTTCCGAAAATAGATTCCCACTGCACTTCACCCACCCGTCCCATCAGGCCCAGTATTTCCGGTGTGGAAAGTTCGGTCATTTTCTGACAGCCGATAATCACCACGATGTTGTGAAAGCCGGACTGTATGGCCATCCAGGCGGTGCGGATGGCAGCACTTCCGGAGGCACAGGCTACTTCGGTGAGCCAGGTGGGTTTGGGTACCAATCCCAGATATTCCTGAACCACTCCGGGAAGTGACCGTTGCTTGTGATATTCGGGTACTGAACCGATCACAGAGGCATCCAGGTCCTTCCGTTCAATGCCGGCGTCATCCAGTGCCAGCTTGAAGGCTTCAAAAGCCAGTTCCTGAACGGTTGCATCGCTGCGACGGCCAAAGACCCCGTGACCGATACCGATGATTCCAATTCTTTTCATTTTCAAATCTCCCTATATATACTGGCCGCCATCAACTTTAATCACTTCACCGGTGAGATGCTGTGCCTTCCGGGAACATAAAAAAACCACCACATTGGCACAGTCTTCCGGTGAAGCGATCCGGCCCAGAACGGTTTCATCGATGGCCTTGTTGAGAAATTCAGGCGGAATATTCCTGGCC
The DNA here is from genome assembly GCA_030671465.1 of Candidatus Aminicenantota bacterium. Taxonomy (GTDB): domain Bacteria; phylum Acidobacteriota; class Aminicenantia; order UBA2199; family UBA2199; genus CAZOWT01. Next base: position 1,641 of record DAOVIP010000284.1, read on the forward strand.
ATTTCGGTCATGACCATGCCCGGGGCCACTACATTGACATTGATGTTGAATTTACCCAGTTCACGGGCCAGGGTTTTGCTCATGGCAATTTCCCCGCCCTTGGAAGCCGCATAATTGGCCTGGCCGAATTTGCCCCGGAGTCCGTTGATGGAGGAAATATTGACGATCTTGCCGCTTTTCTGGTCTTTGAAAACCAGGGCTGCGGCCCTGTTATAATTGAAGTATCCCTTGAGATTTACATTGATTACCCGGTCCCATTGCTCTTCGGTCATTTTCCAGATGACCCCGTCCCAGTTGATCCCGGCGTTGCATACCATGATGTCCAGGCCCCCAAAGGTGTCCACCACGGTTCTGACCATGTTATGGGCATCATCATAGCTGGCCACATCGGCCTTGATGGCCAGACCCTTCCGGCCCATCTTTTCGATCTGGCTGACCACCTCTCGGGCTTCGCTGTCATGACGGCGGTAATTGATGGCCACATTGCATCCTTCGGTTGCCAGGGCCAGAGCAACCGCGGTTCCGATACCCATGCTGCCCCCGGTTACGATGGCATTTTTTCCTTGTAAACCTAAATCCATGACTTATCCTCCTTGATCTATTTCAGGTTTTGCCCTTATTGACAATGAGCCGGGCATCAACCGCTTTGCATTTTTCTTTTTCCGGAGAAACGATAAAGGGATTGATATCAATCTCGGTAAAACAATCAAAATCCTTGACCAACTGGGATAAACGCAGCAGGGTTTCTTCAACGGTTTTCAGGTGAACCGGTTCTGCCCCCCGGAAACCGGTCAGCAGCGGATAAGAACGAAGTGACTGGATCATTTCTTTGGCATTCTGGTCGGTTAAGGGATTGATGCGAAAGGCCACGTCTTTCATGATTTCAACATAGATGCCGCCCAGGCCGAACATGATCAGGGGGCCGAATGATGGATCCGTTGTCATACCGATCACCGTTTCCACGGCCCCGGTGATCATCTGCTGGATGACTACTGAAAAATCATCGGTTTTGTTCAGCTTTCCAACCCGTTGTTTCAATTTTCTGAAGGCATTTTCGACTTCAGAATCGGAACGCAGGTCAACAATGACCCCTCCGGCTTCAGTCTTGTGCAGGATTTGAGGTGAGGCGATTTTCATCACCACCGGATAGGAAATATTGCGGGCCATGGAGATGGCTTCCTGAACATTGCGAGCATACCGGTAATGGGCTGCCTGGATGCCGTACGCTTCCAGAATTTTTAGGGCTTCAAACCCCACAATAGCCCCGTCTTTTCCTTTAAGGGTTTGGTCAACGATCTGTTTGACCCGATCGGTGTCGACATCAAAGGTATGAAATTTGCCCCGCCGCCGGCCGAGCCAGTTTTTATAATTGTTGATAGAGCCCAGAGTCTTGGCAATGGCTTCCGGAAAGATATAAACCGGAATGCCATGCGATTTCAAATATTCAATTCCCGAGGAACTTTCTCCGGCTCCCATCAGACAGGCATATACAGATTTCTCGGTTCCGGAAAGGGCCGCTTGGATGTGTCGGGCCACTTCCAGTTCATCCTGCGTGACCGGTGGAACAAAAATAGGCACAATAATATCAAACCGCTTGTCTTTTTTTACCGCTTCCAGGGTCAGTTTGAATTCCCGGGGACCAGCCCCGGCAACCATGTCCATGGGGTTTGAAAAGGAAGCTTCATCGGTAATAAAAGTCCGTAATTCCTTGACCGTGGACGCGGTTAAACTGGGCATC
>DAOVIP010000122.1 GCA_030671465.1 Candidatus Aminicenantota bacterium
ATAGGTATACGCCCTCTTGATTATCTCCCAGAGTACTGTGGAAATAATGGCAGCGATGAATGCCCCCTTCACGTAGACTTTTTTTTCCGGTATCCATTTATAGAGTACGAAAAAAAACAGCAGGGAGATTAAAAAGGGAGCTACATATGTTACCAGGAATGTATCTAAAAATTCGATAAATCCCGGATGAATATGGGTGGCAATAAACTGGTTTTCATGAAAAAGAGTGGTGAAGGTGGAAATGAAGCCGGAAAAAAGAAAGGAAATGACCAGAAGGGAACCCATGACAAAGAGTAAGCTCACCTCACTGATACGCCTGGTCAAAAAGCCTTTCTCCGACTTTTTTTCCTTCAGCTTGATATTGAACATTTCATTGACAAATTGAACCACTTTTTTGATGACCAGAAAAGAGAGAAACACAAAAAACAAAATTCCCAGAATTCCGATCTCTCTTAGTTTGGTGGAAACATCCTGGGCTTTTCTGAACAATTCGGGTGAGATCTTTGAAAAAAAATCAGATGAAAAAGGGTACATCCCTTCTATGGCCGTATTGGGATTGCCCAGGAATTTGGTGAAGACAAAAGTGAAGAAAGTAAGTAAAAAAAGAGTGGAAAATATGGAATATAGAGCCAGGATACTTGACTTGTCAAGGCCTTCATCATGAACAAATTCCTTCAATGCGATCCACACATTTTTCAGAATGTTAAATTCTTTCAGTTTCATGAATCAAATCAAGAGTATCAATTATCCACACAGTCTTGGTGCAGATAGAAATAGGGTCAGATAAATCTTATTTTTCCTGGGGATTTTTAATATGAATAATTACCCCATTTCACAAAAAATATAATCAGGTCGATTAACAGGACATAGATAACCAGTGACTCGATCAAAGCCAGTCCGATAATCAAAATGGTTTTGATTGAGTCGGCGGCAGCCGGGTTTCTTCCGATATTATCTGCGGCTGTCCTGATGGCCTTGGATTGGGCAAAAGCACCCAGTATCGCCGTAACGGCCAGTGTAACTCCACCGATAATGATGGACCACAAAAACAGGGGTGTCGCATCTTTTACTTTGGTGAGTTCGTTATCTGCAGCCGAAAGTGTAAGTGAAAAAACAACCAGAGCAAAAAAGATGAGCAAAAGTTTGTTTTTCATTTTATTTCCTCCTTGGGACTAATGTTCTGAAGCCATGGCTCCTGATAGATATATTGCAGAAAGCATAACAAAAATAAATGCCTGAAGCAGAGATGTAAATATAGCGAACGCCATCATGGGCAGAGGAGCGATATAGGGAATTAAAGAAACAATGATGATAATCACCAGATCCTCACCGAAGATATTCCCGAAGAGCCTCATGGAAAGTGATAAAGGCCTGGAGAAATGAGATATGACTTCAATGGGGAAAAAAAGCCAGGCCAGCCACCAGGCAGGTCCGGCAAATTTCTTCAAGTAACCCAGCAATCCGTGCTTTTTCACACCCTGATAATGGTAATAAACAAAGATAAAGGTGGCACATCCGACAGTTACATTTAAATTGGCTGTTGGAGAAGCCATTTCCGGGAAAAGACCCAGAAGGTTGGCAGTAGCGATAAATATACCCATGGTAGTCAGTGCGGGGAGAAATTTTCTCCCTTCGTGACCGATAAGATCATAGATTAATGACTGAAAGGCCTTGTACAGCATTTCCAGAACATTTTGCATTTTATCCGGAAATATTTTTAGGTTTTTTACGGTCAATTTAAAAAATAAGATAATGATAAAAGTGGCAATTCCAGCCATAACAATATGAGCTGGTATGATATCTCTTCCTTTTTCAATGTTGATCCCAATGGTTGATAATATCCATAACAGGAATTTATTGATCGATTCAACGATGATGAGTTTATGTTCTTCCATTGGATATATTCCTGAATATTTGATAGACACCCTCAATCATAATGGATAGCACAACAGTGGAGAGGCCGAGAATGAAAAAGAAAATAGCGGCATCAGAGATCTTTGATAATAGGTAAAAAATCGCTATTATCAGGACAATTTTAAAAAAACTGGAAATGAAAATGAGAAACTTCCCTTTTTGTTTGGTCAGGTATCTGTCGATTATCTTTATCATTGTAAGAAAACTCAAAATTCCGATTATTGTGGCCAGTAAGGTTATTATACAATAAATGAGGCTTTTTGTAAAAACATAAATCAATCCAATAATGATGATCTGGGATACCATTGAAATCCTCAGAATTCTTTTTATGATCCGGGTATTATTTTCTTTTGCCATTTTGTTTCGAAATCTTGATTAAATTTACGAACCCAGCGGCTATTCCATAAAGTGTGAATATGATCAGTAAATACGGGGAGGTTTTAAAAAGTTTATCCAGAAAATAACCGATGGCAAATCCCACGACAATGGAGGCGGGAAACATCAGGCCCACAGTTGAATAAGCTGCCCATTTTTTCCTTTCCTGGAGATTTTCGTTTTTCATGTGAATTTCAGAGAGATTTTACTGATTCGGGTTCTCTGCATTGGGTAGGTGAAATTTCATGGAACATCTAAAAATCGTCATCTTCCTCTTCGTCTTTTATATTATAACCATTTAAGTTTTCATCTGAGTTCTCATCGTCAAAATTGTTGTCTTCGCCATAGTAATCCATGGAATCAAAGTCTTCCTCACCGAATTCTTTCTTTCGGATGGTCAGGGATTTTGAAAATTCTTCTTCGTCCTCAAAATGTCTTATATAATTGGAATCCAGTTCGCTGTAATATAATTCCATATAATCATCATCTATTTGACAAAAAATTGACATGTGTTCAAAAGCATCCAAATCACCAATGACTTCTATAATTTTAGTGGAAGTGTCTTTCAAAGCATCAAGGGTTTTCCAGGATAAGACTTCTAATTGCTCCATTACCAAACTCCTCAGAAAAATAAAGTCATTTATTATTTATAAATATAAAATATTATTTGTCAAGACTTTTTCCCAATTTTTTTATATATTGGCCGGTGATGCTTTTGGGGGATTTGATTAATTGATTTATACTGCCCTGAAAGAGTATTTGACCTCCCTTATCACCACCCTCTGGACCCAGTTCAATGATGTAATCTGAGTAGATGATGAGACTGAGGTTGTGATCTGCAGCGACAATGGTGTTCTGATTTTTGATTATTTTATCGATCAAGTTTTTCAACATTTCAACATCATGATCATGAAGCCCGAAGCTGGGCTCATCAATTAAAAACAAAGCCCTGGATTTTTTCATGGTTAAGAATTTAATCAGCTTGATCCGTTGCAATTCCCCCAGTGATAATGTGGATAACCGCTGCCCCAGTTTCAGGTATCCCATTCCGTGGGTTTGAATATTGAGCAAAATATCATTGATCCGGGGGATTTTGTTTTCGATCAATTGGATGAATTCATTGATACTCAGGTTGAGTATTTCATAGATGTTTTTGCTTTTGTATTTGACTTTCAATACCTCCGGTTTGAAACCGGTCCCTCGGCATTCGTCGCAGTGCATTTTTACAGCAGGCAGGAATTGCATTTCAATTTCCACAAAACCCTTTCCCTTGCATTCCTGACATCTCCCCAGCGGAGAGTTATAGGAAAAGTGTCCCGGAAGGTATTGATGGAGTTGACTCTCCTTGAGTTGTGAAAAGAAATCCCGGATAGCGGTATATGAATCAAAGAATCCGATTACGGTGGTTCTGGTCCTGGCCCGGCTGATCCCGGGGTCAATGAAGATGAGGTCTTTGATCAGTTTTTGGTTTTTTTGAAAAATCTCATGGTAGAGTAGAGTGGTTTTACCGGATCCGCTGACCCCGGCAATAATGGAAAATCGGTTTTGGGGAATTTTGAAACCGAAATTTTTTAAATTGTGAGTGGATGCATTTTTAAATTCAAACCACTTTTCAGGCAATGGTCGGGCCTTTTTTATCTTTACAGGCTGGCTGAAATAGGTCTGGGTAATGGTTTTTATTTTGGAGAAAAAGTCCTCTTTCCAACCGTTGTACACAAGGTTTCCGCCCCCTTCACCGGAATAGGGACCCAGCTCCAGAATGTAGTCCGAATGCCAGACGATATCCTTATTATGTTCGATGATCAATACGGTATTTCCGTTTTCTTTCAGGCGGACCAAGAACTTGATCAACTTTTCATAATCGTAGGGATGGAGATCAGCCGAGGGCTGATCAATAACCAGAAGTGAGTCGGACAGAACCGAGCCCAGAATAAAGGCCAGGTTAATCCTCTGAAATTCCCCCCTTGACAGGGTGAAGGTGTGGCGGTTCATCTGGATATAGGAGAGGCCGCTGTCCATCAGGTACTTCAGCCTTGAATTGATTTCTTCAAATACGGCAGGGGTTATTTTGTTTTTATATTTCTTGTGATTTATTTTACTGAAGAATTCAAAAGCTTGCTCAATGGTTAAATTGAGCAAATCAGCCAAATTCTTTTTCTGAAAGCGGTATGAGAGAGCCGTTTGGTTTAAGCGATTGCCCTGACAGAGCGGGCATCTTTTATAGGATGTATATCTGCTCAGGAAAACCCGGGCTTGAACCTTATAACTTTTTTTTTTTATATAATTGAAAAAACCACTGATACCCGGAAAGGATTCGTTCCCGTTCATTAAAAAGTCAATATCCCCTTTTTTCAAATCTTGAATCGGGAGGTTTAAATCAATTCCCGCGTCGGTAGCCATTTCTATCAGGTGGTTTCGAAAGCCGGTGGTGGCCTTGGAGTTGAAGGGCTGTATTCCGCCTCCAGAAATGGACAATGATCGGTCAAAAATCAATTCTTGGTCCAGGATTTGGATATCACCGAACCCTTTGCAAGTCGGGCAGGCTCCCCGGGGAGAGTTGAATGAAAAAAGATATTCATCAGGCTGGTGATAATCAACATTACAGCGGGGGCAGAAGAGATGCAGGGGGTATACGGTTTTTTTACCTCCCAAATAGATGATGGCTTTTCGCTTGTTAAATCCGATGGCCTTGTCAATGGCTTCGAAAATCCTGCTCTTGTTTTCCGGCTTTATATCAATATGATCGATAAGTATTTCGATGGGAGATGATCTCACCTTCTTTTGAATTTTTTTCTTTATGCCCTTTTCAATATAAAAATAGTACCCTCTGTTTATCAAGAAGGACAGGTCGCCCTGATATTCAAAACATATCGAGCATTCTTGGTTTTTTTTTCCGGAAATCTCGGACACAATCTGGTCGATGGTGTAACTCTCTACCTTGATGCCGCAACCGGGGCAGAAGAAATCGGCCACTTTGGAATATAGAATTCTGAGATAGTCGTATATGTCCGAGGCGGTGGCCACTGTGGATCTGGGATTTTTGGCCGGTTTTTTGTGTCGGAAAGCGATTGCAGGAGGCAGGCCTTCGATTTTTTCGACCGGTGGTTTTTCGATTTTGTCCAAGAACTGTCTGATGTAGGGGGAAATGGATTCGATGTATCTCAGGTATCCCTCTGCGTACAGGGTTTTAAAGGCCAGTGATGTTTTTCCGGCCCCACTGACCCCAACGATTGAAGTGATGTAACCCCGGGGAATATTGACACTGATATTTTTAAGATTATTGGTTTTGGCTCCCTTTATTTCAATATATTTGATCATGATTGACCCTTTGCCATATTTTTGAATATGAGTATAGCAAAGATTATGGTTTCTACCAAATAAAAGTGCGATATGAATTTTATTCCTGCTATGGCATCCTGATTGACATCATCTTGGTAATGTTTTACAATTCAAGAACCAATTGTAGTCAATGGGATCTGAAAGCAATGTCCCCTAAATCAAATAAAAATCCTGACATATCTTTAGATAAAGAAGTCAATATCGGGAATGATTTTCCTCCGACAACCTACGATGAATGGAGAGCTAAAGTCGAAAGAGACCTAAAAGGATATTCCATGGAGGAAAAGCTTGTTTCCCAAACTCCCGAGGAGATAGACCTGCATCCCCTGTACACAAAAGAAGATCTGGAAGAAGTACCAGGTATTTCCAGTTTCCCCGGCTTCATCCATTATCTCCGGGGAGCCCGTGCAGGTGGATATGTAAAAACTCCCTGGGAAATCTGTCAGGAAATCATTGGTTTTGATCCCAAAGGATTTAACCGGGAGTTAAAACTTGATCTTCAGATGGGTCAGACGGCTATCAATCTGATTCTGGACCGTTCAATCTGCCTGGGGCTGGAACCGAATGAAGCCGATGCAGGTGTTTCCGGCCGGAAGGGGGTTGGATTAACCGGTTTGGA
>DAOVIP010000432.1 GCA_030671465.1 Candidatus Aminicenantota bacterium
CAAGGATCAAATCCGCCTTATAAGTAATTTTTATATTTAGCTCACTGCCTTCGATGATAAAGATTTCTGCCAGATTCGATTTAAAAATCAAGGAACAATCATCCGGACTATTTATGATCTCTTTTTCCCTGGCCAACCGATGAGCCCTTTGGATTAGTTGCCGCTCGAATGCCTGTGGCGTTTGAACCCGCTTTACAAATTGGCGATCAGGAATTTTTCTGATCTGAGAATGCGGATCAATTTCAATCACAGTATCGGAAGGAGATACCGCCGGGGCCACAGCTGGATATTTTCCCAGGCTGTTTATCAATTCATCAATGATGGTTTTGGGAATCAATGGCCTGGCCACATCATGTATGAGGATTTTCTCCACATCGCCTCCGGTTGCCATTACACCGATATATGATGATTCCTGCCGGGAGCTGCCCCCGGCCAATATGGATTCGATTTTCCTATAGTTATTTTTGACAATATTCACGGTTCTATCATGATAGTTCTGATTTTCAACCAGCAATATGCCATCAATCCCCGGGTGATTCTCAAATCGGTCCAGGGAGTGTTCCAGTATTGTTTTCTCTCCGATCCGGGAAAATTGTTTGGGATATGCTTCTGCAAAACGCTGGCTCGATCCCCCGGCCAATAAGATCACCACTGTTCGGTTCATTATCGAAGTTTCCATTTTGTCGGTTTGTCTTTGATATTTTACCCAATACTGCTTAAAAACTCAATCCGCAATCTTCGTATTCCCTTGACATCAGATCGGTTGACAAAAAAAGGGTTAGGTGATAAAATTCAATATCCTGGAGGATAAAATGAAAAAAGGAATACATCCTGAATATATGGAATGCACGGTAACCTGCGCCTGTGGCAATACATTCAAAACCAGGGCAACCACAAAGCAGATTGAAATCGAAATCTGCTCCTCCTGTCATCCTTTCTATACCGGAAAACAGAAATATGTGGATACTGAAGGAAGAATAGAAAAGTTTAAAAAGAAATACGGTTATCAGGAAAAGTAATACATGTTTCTTTTTTTCTAACCCTCTTCATATTACTGATTCATGGCCATGGAAGCGTCGGTCTCCATTTCCCAACAAAAGCTATTTAATCATCTGGAACAACTTCATTTGAAATACGAGTCCATTTCAGACCAGCTCTCCAAAACTGAAATTATCAATAATCTGGTAAAAATGAAGGAACTGTCCAAGCAGCTCTCCCATTTGAAACCCCTTGAAGACAAATACCTTAAAATGAAAAAATATTCCACTCAGAGAGTGGAAACCGAAACCCTGTTGAAAACCTCGGATGAAGAAGCCATGAAAGAATTGGCCAGAGAAGAGATCGAACAACTTAATAAAAAAATCAGTCAAATCGAACAGGAAATAATCCAGCTTCTGGTAATCGATCAAACCGAAGAAAACAGAAACGTCTTCCTTGAAATCAGAGCCGGTGTCGGTGGGAATGAGGCATCGCTTTTCGCATCCGACCTATTGAGAATGTACTCCAGAATCGCTGAACAAAAGGGATGGAAATCCGAAGTCATCTCAACTACCTATTCAGCTATTGGGGGAATAAAAGAAATCATTCTCCATATCAAAGGAAACGCGGTAAACCAAAATCTTCAGTTTGAAAGTGGCGTTCACCGTGTCCAAAGGGTCCCGGTTACCGAAGCCAGCGGCAGGATCCACACCTCCACCGTAACCGTCGCGGTTATGCCAGAAGCTGAAGACGTTGAAATCGAGATCAATCCCAAAGATATCAGGATTGATACATTTTCGGCATCAGGACCCGGGGGACAACATGTGAACAGAACCCAATCTGCCATTCGGATCACCCATAACCCCACCGGGATAGTGGTTACCTGCCAGGATGAAAAATCGCAGCACAAGAATAAGGACAAGGCCATGAAGGTGCTTAAAGCCAGATTGTTCGAATTTGAAAAAGAGAAGCAGGAAAGCAACATTGCCAACTCCAGAAAATCCCAGGTGGGATCCGGAAAAAGATCTGAAAAAATCAGAACCTACAATTTCCCCCAGAACCGGGTTACCGATCATCGAACAACCGGAAAAAATTTCAATCTGGAAAGCATTCTTAACGGCCTCACCAATGATTTATTCAAAGAACTACATGAAGTATATTCTAAAAAAATGATTGAAGAAAA
>DAOVIP010000508.1 GCA_030671465.1 Candidatus Aminicenantota bacterium
AAATTAAATACCGAATCGTTCTCCTTGAAGAGAACCTTGCGGAAATCAAAACCGGTATCCGGTCTTTGAAAGGTCCTGAAACCGGAAAAAATTCGGGGTACCATCCGGCAGTATCGTTGATAGGCCTCCCCGTGCCTTTCCGCTAAATATTTTTCTTCAGCCAGTATGATGAAATAATATTGAAGGATCAGGAAGCTGGCGCCAATCAGCAGGGCAAACCCATTGTTAAAAATCACCAGCAACCCGAAATAAATAAAAAAATTTCCGATATACAACGGATTCCTGGACAGGGAATAAACCCCGGTGGTATTGATGCTTTCCGCTTTCAGAAAATTTTCGCGGCCCGAGGTTCCGGTAGCGGAAAAACCGACCGCCAGGATCCTGACCACTTCACCGCCAAAAGCCAGCAAAAGTCCCCCGGCAATAACCCAAATGTTCAGGGTACCCATATCCCGGGGCTTTAACCCCAAGAAAATCAGGAGCATCAGCGGCAGCGGGGTAAAACTACGGTACTGGAACAGAAAATTTCCGACAATCTGTTTCCAGTCCGAGGATTTCGATTTCATGTGGGGCGGCTCTCCTTATTGTTCCGCCGAATCGGAGAAGCTTCCGGCATCCGATTTGATCAGGATCTTGAGGTAATAGAAATCATGACTTTTGACCGGGGTCAGACACACCCGTCTCACCGATAAGGGAATCAGATCCAGGTAGGATTTCAATTCCACAATGGGTATCAGACCCGCAGTATCCCAGTCACGACACTGGAGTTTGACCACCAGCTTGTCTTTGCAAATCTTCAGGGCATTTTCTACGATTTTTTTAAACAGTTCCCGGTTTTGAGGTTCGGATAATTTCATCTCTTTCTTCATCTGTCGGTGATAGGACATTAAATATATATAATCAATATCGGTCCCGGCCAGTCTGGCCAGGTCATGGGAATACCAGGCCCTGGACCTTTGAAAAAAATAGGGGGTTTCATAGTGTACATTCATACCGACTTTAATATCCGGATTTATATGCTTACATGCCCTGATAATCATGTTCAGCACCTTGATGATTTGATCCACTTTCACCTGCTTCCAGTAGCAGCCGTATTGAGTTCCGGGATTCATCATCAGACTTTCATTGGCCGGATAGCCGGTGGACTGGGTAAAAACCGCCTTGCCCCAGTTGGAGAAGCCCTCATTATAACGAAGAAAAAAATCATCCTGCAGCAGAATTCCCTTGATCGGCTTGGCAGCCAACTCCCGGTAGACGGCGAGTATCTTCTCAATGGCATCCGGGT
>DAOVIP010000163.1 GCA_030671465.1 Candidatus Aminicenantota bacterium
AATCCAATGATCGATCCCCTGGCCGATTTCGCCTTGACCCGCTTTAAACTGGCATATTCACTATCCCTCAGTTTCCTCTTTATCCATATGAAACCATCTCCCCGCTTGATCCGGTTTTCAATAAACTTTTTTTTGTCCCGGTTAATGGAAATAACCTTTTGAATGCGGGCAAATATCTTCGCGGATTCCTGTTTTATTTTATTGCTGATAAAAGCGGATTTTGTTTTCACAGAAATGGCCAGGACTTCACCATTGCAGTCATACATGGTTCCCCTTTTGGGATTGAGGGATAAGATGCGGTGGCTCTGGGCCTTTATCCTGGCCAGATACCGGTTGTAATTAAAGACCTGGGTTTTAATCAGGGTAAAGACAATAATCAAAATCCAGCCCATAAAAAACATGAAAATGATAAAGGTCCGGTTCCGTTCGTTTTTATTCATTTTCATTTTGACACTTCGAAAATTTTAATAAACTGTTCGGATTTGGGATATCGGTATCCCAGTTTGTTCATCACCACCTTTTCTATCCTATCCAGATTTAACAGCTTGGCCTTGTTAGCCCTCAGTTTATCGATTTCCTCCATCAGTGTTTTTTGGTGCTGGATCAATTTCTGCATCTTGTAACCATAATCAATGCTTTTCAAATTCAGGCTTGAATAAGTGAATAAGAGAATAAACACCATGAAAGTAACAAGAATAAAAATTCCACTGACTGATTGTTTGTTCCGGGATTTCATAAAACTTCCGCCGCCCTTAATTTCGCCGAACGAGAGGCTTGATTCTGGAGAATCTCTTCCGGGCTGGGAAACATGGGGAAAGGCTTCAGGATAGTGATCTTGCCTTTATCCCGGAGTGATTTAAATCCCCTTTTTACAATCCGATCTTCAATTGAATGATAGGTCAGATAAACAATTCTGGCTCCCCTATTTAGATAATCGGGCAATTTTTCCAGAAATTGATCCACACCCTCCAATTCTTTATTCACAAATATTCTCAAGGCCTGAAAGACCCTGGCAGCGGGATGTACCCGACCCTTCTTGAGCCGCCGGCCATCCAGCTGCTCGACAATCTCTCTCAATTGGCGGGTTGATTCCACCGGAGCAAAGAGCCTGCGTTCGATTATTTTCTTGGCCAGTTTTTCAGGATTCCCGACCTCTCCGTATTCCCTGAAAATTCTGGCCAGTTCTGCTTCGCTGAAGTTATTGATAACCTCACCAGCCGATACTTTCAGGGACCTGTCCTTTCTCATGTCCAGCCTGGAGTCCAGCTGGTGTGAAAATCCCCTTTCGGGATTCTTCAACTGGTCCATGGATATTCCGGGATCGACCAGAATTCCCGAAACCTTCAAACCGGAAAAATCGATCTTTTCAAAGATATCCAGAAAATTGCAGCGATAGAAACGAACCCGTTCTGAAAATGCAGCCAGTTTTGTTTTAGCCTTTTTGATACTGGATCCATCGATATCAATGGCAATCAAACTGGAATTCACAAAATGTCTAAGCATATAATATGAATGCCCTCCTAAGCCAACTGTACAATCTATAAATAACGTCTGATCTGTATCTGCAAAAACAGTGATTATTTCACTGTTCATCACTGGATAATGAAGTGATTGCATTTAAAATTTTCGAGACTTCGTGTAATTTTTCTTTTCCAAATCGATCGCCCAATTCCCTGGTTTTAAAAATATCCTCATTCCAGATTTCCAGGGTGTTGGCCTTCCCCAGGATTCGACTGACTCCATCCAACTGGCTTTCTTTTCTTAAAACCGGAGGAATGAGAGCCCTTCCCTTTAAATCAATCTCTGATTCTGTTCCCCAGTAACTCAAACGGCTCACAAAATCACTGATATCCGGGTTCCATACTCCAACATTTTCAAATTTCTTTTCTATCTCTTCCCATACTTTCATGGGATACATCATCACATGATCTCCATTCAGGGAAGTGATAAAGATATCTCTTCCGAAGCTGGAATCAAAAACCTGGAGAAATTTTGCCGGGATCTTAATCCGTCCCCGATCATCGATTTTCACATCATAACTGCCTCTAAATCGCTGCATTATCCCATTTATTCCCATTTGTTCCCACATATAATATAATATATAATAATATAAAAATCAAGAAAAAAATATTTTTTTACACTTTTGACCTTGACACCCCATATATAGTGTTCTAAACTTACTGGGTAACTAAATAAAAGTGAATTGGCCGGGTGGGTCAACATTTAATAAACAGGCTATAAGAGAAAAGTTGGCGGTATTATACTGGATTTTTATTAAATTTGAACATAAGGAGAAGAAATATGGAGGGATTTTCTGAAAACGCCTTAAAAATTTTAAGGGCCAGATATTTTAAAAAAAATGAAAATGGCGAACTGATAGAAAAGAAACCCTCTGATTTATTCAAAAGAGTCTCAAAATACATTTCCCGGGCTGAAAAAAGCCAAGCGGATAGAAAGCTCTGGGAAAAAAAATTTTTTGAGGTCATGATGCAACGGGATTTTATGCCCAATTCTCCAACCCTGACCGGTGCAGATCGGGGCATGTGCCTCTCGGCCTGTTTTGTGCTGCCCATAAAGGATTCGCTGGACGATATTTTCCAAACCGTAAAAGATGCGGCCCTGGTTCATAAAGAAGGCGGAGGAACCGGGTTTGATTTTTCCCGAATCAGGCCCCAGGGCAGCTTTGTCAGAAAAACCCAGGGAATCGCCTCTGGACCCGTTTCATTTCTGAAGGTAATAGATGCTGGCACGGAAGCAGTCAAACAGGGCGGAACCCGGCGGGGCGCCAACATGGGCATATTAAGGGTCGATCATCCGGATATCAAGGAATTTATTATCATGAAACTGGATGGGAAAACCGCTCAGAATTTTAATATTTCAGTGGCCATAACCGACAAATTCATTAAGGCCATAAAAGAAAAAACCAACTATGGCCTGATCGATCCCATGACCGGGAAAGTAACAGGGAGTATGGAACCGGAGGAAATTTTCAATTTGATTGTTGATTCTGCCTGGCGGAACGGAGATCCGGGCCTGATTTTTATTGATAAGGTCAACCAATTGAATCCCACCCGGGCCCAGGGGCCGATACGGGCCACCAATCCTTGTGGTGAGCAACCACTCCATGACTACGAATCCTGCAATCTGGGCTCAATTAATATTTCAAATTTCTTTCATTCAGCCAAAAAAGACAAATTCGACTGGGACCGGTTCCGGGAGATTATCACCCTGGGTATCCGCTTTCTGGATAATGTCATTGACGTAAACATTTATCCGCTACCCCAAATCGAAGACATGGCCAAATCGAATCGCCGAATCGGCTTGGGGATTATGGGGTTTGCAGACTTATTGATAAAAATGGAACTCAAATACGATACGGAACCCGCCAGAAAAATAGGTAAGAAAATCATCAAATTCCTCAAGGAAGAATCAGGAGCAGCCTCTGCTGCCCTGGCCGAAAAACGCGGATCTTTCCCCAACATTGAGCAATCAATTTATCAAGGGAAAAAAATGCGGAATGCAGCCCTGCTGACCATAGCACCGACCGGTACCATATCCAGGATTGCGGGATGTTCTTCCAGTATCGAACCGATTTTTGCCTTTAAAATGGTCTCAAAAATTCTGGATGGCGAGATCAAGGACCTCCATCCCCTGTACCAGCAATGGGAAGATAAACATCCCGGAGAGCCACACCCCAACTGGTTTATTGTGGCCAAGGACATATCACCACTCGACCATCTAAAAATGCAGGAAGTCTTTCAACAATATGTGGATAGTGCCGTTTCCAAGACCATAAATTTCCCCAATGAAGCCAGCCGGGAAGATATTGCCGATGCCTATCTTAAGGCGTTTGATATGAAAACCAAGGGAATTACCGTTTACCGGGACGGCTGTCGGTCAATGCAAGTACTCAACAAAGAGAAAGAGGGCAAACCACAACCCCTGGGAAGACCGGATGCACTCCCCTCAACCACCCATAAAATTTCAACCGGCCTGGGAAGGCTTTATATTACCATTTCACACTTTAACGGAATTCCATTCGAGGTTTTCTGCTCTATCGGCAAAAGCGGTTATTCGACCATGGCAGATGCCGAGGCTATCGGACGACTGGCCTCCCTCTCCCTTAGAAGCGGAATCTCCGCTGTCAAGGTTGTCAACCAGTTGAAGGGAATCGGAGGTTCGGAACCCACTTTTCACAACGGGGCTCTGATTCAATCGATTCCAGATGCCATTGCCCACGCCCTGGAATCGCATATTGGCGAAGTTGCCATCAACAAACAGGATCTGAACACCATTTCCTGTCCGATGTGCGGGGCATCACTTCCGGATGAAAAATGCCCTACCTGTCCCAACTGTGCCTGGACCCGCTGCTCAGGCACCTAAAGCAGAAACCTTTCATCTCGACCGAGACTGGAAAAGGAAATTAATAGAGCTTGGCCCCGGCAGCAGTGGCCGTGGCACACAAATCCATTTCTTTACTTCTTTATGGTCTGATCCCTTTCCATACCCACGGAAATATATTTGATCGGAACCTGGATGTACTCCTCTATGAACTGAAGGTATTCCTTGGCTTTGCCGGGTAGATCCTGATAATTTCTGCTGGCTTCGATATTTTCTTTCCAGCCGGAAAAGGATTTTGAGACGGTTTTCACGTTTTCCAGGTACTCCAGGGATAGATCAAATATTTGATTTCTGACACCCTCATATTCATAATGGGTAACCACCCGAATCTCGTCAAAGTCATCCAAAACATCCAGTTTGGTTAAAAAGATCTCGTCAACTCCGTTCACCATAATGGCATACTTCAAAGCCACCAGATCCAACCATCCCACCCGCCGGGGCCTACCGGTAGTGGAACCATATTCATTGCCCAGCTGCCTCAAAAGGTTGGCTTCATCCTCGAACAATTCCGAGGGAAAAGGTCCGCCTCCGACCCTGGTGGTATAGGCTTTTGAAATCCCTATGATTTTATCAACCGCTTTGGGTGACAGGCCGGTGCCGGTAAAAACCCCTCCCACCGTGGAATTTGATGAGGTCACAAAGGGATAAGTACCCAGGTTTATATCCAGGAGAGCACCCTGAGCCCCTTCAAAAAGAATGGATTTTCCTTCTGAATACAATTGGTTTAATAGATAGGTGGTATTGATGGTATATTTCTGTAAAAATGCCCCGGCCTCAAGATATTCACCTATATAGGAATCAACCGCAACCTGCTCTCCGTTAAAATACTGCATGATTTTATTGTAATAATCGTTGAGTG
>DAOVIP010000395.1 GCA_030671465.1 Candidatus Aminicenantota bacterium
AGCGAACCTCAGGGAGGTAATTGGGAACCGGTTCGACCGAGTCGAATGTGTCCTTTTTAAAGGGACAAAATGTCACTGTTTGAGGCCGAAGGCCGAGTCTGACATTTTAGTGAGACGAGCCGTGGTCCGGTCAATTACCGGACGGGTGAACGAGACATGAACTGTTGTTTTATAATACCTCAATTGATTAACATAATACCTTTAATATCAATAAATGTTTTGTTGTCGAGAAGATAAATTACTCAATATATTATAGACTGCTGTTATATCAAATTCCAATTATGATGATTTATGATTCCATGGCGTAAAGTGCGGCACCGATAGCTCCGGTTAACTGGGGGTGTTCCGGCACCAGCACCTCTTTTCCGATAATCTCCTTAACCATCTTGACCAGGTAGGGATTATGGGCCACCACACCCCCGGTCATCACAACGATTTCGGTCAGGGAATCCATTTCCATTACTCGTTTGATTACCGAGTGGAACAGCCCCTTAACGATATCGGTCACTTCTTTTCCCTGTCTGATTTTTTCCAGTACTTCGGTGGCCGAAAAAACCGTGCAGTAGCTGCCCAGCTCCACCATAGCGGTTGATTTTATGGCCAGATCATTCATGTCTTCCAGGGGAATATCCAGCCGGGCGGACATTTCTTCAAGAAAAGCGCCGGTGCCGGCAGCACACTTCCGGTTCATTTTAAAACCGGAACGCCTGCCATCCTGAAATAATTTGATAATTTTATTATCCTGGCCACCGATGTCGATGATGGTCATGGCCAGGGGAAAATAGAAAAAGCAGGCCTTGGAATGACAGCCGATTTCAGTACGGGTTCCCTGACGAAAGGCGACATTCAGCCTTCCGTATCCGGTGGAGAAGGTTTTAACCACTTTTTCCCGGATTGCCCCGGCCATTTTCAGGGCGGATCCGAAACACTTATCTACTGCTGCTTCAAAATCAACCCCGGATGGGTTAACCGAGTAACCGAGAATCTTCCGGTTTTCATCCAGTATGACCGCTTTGGTACGGGATGCCCCCACGTCTATTCCCACATAAAAAGAACAGGTAACGGCCATGGTCGGATCGGCTCCCTTTTTAACTTTGCCCGGGGTATTGCTCTTTGGCCTTGATGAGGGCGGTGATGGCGGTATGCAAGGGTACCGGGATGTTGAAGCGCTGGCCGTAATCGGCAATTTTCCCATTGATAAAATCAATTTCAGTGGGATTTCCCTTTTCAATATCGATCAGCATTGAGGGTTTGTGATGGCCGGCCCCGGAGAGGTAGTCCATGCTTTGTTGAAAGAAGGATTCTCCGTAGTCATAACCCATATGTTCCGCAACCTTGAGACTTTCCTTCAACAGCAATTCAACCATGGAACGCGTTTCTCCACAGGTCATGACATCAGCCATGGTCATTCCCAGCAGGGCGGAAAGGGGAGCCAGAATGGAATTCAATATGGTCTTTTTCCAGGTGAATCTTTTGATATCCGGGGTGTATTCCGTCTCCAGTCCGGCATTATTCAGAATCCGGGCCAGTTCAATGGCCGGCGGACATGGTTCGGGAGTCACAACTCCACCCACATAGTTGGGTTTGTGAAAAAAAGACATGCTGATATTCCCGGGAGCAGTTATGTTGCCGGCGTAGTTGACGACGATCCGGAGCACCCGTTCCTTTTCAAAGAAATTGGCCAGGTATTCTTCGGTATCGATGCCGTTCTGAAGAGAAACGATATTAAAACCGCTCTTGTATTTTTTTAATTCCCCGATGATGCTATCCATATAAGGGGTTTTGATGCTGATGACCACATAATCAAATTCCAGGTTGTCCAGGCCTTTGATCCGAGTAAGGGCCTCATCCAGGTGCTGATGCAGGTTGACCAGTTTTTCAATCCGGATCCCGTTTTTCCGTATTTGTTGGATGTGTTCCTGCCAGATATCGATCCCGAAGACTCCATGACCGGCTGCTTTTAAATGGCAGGCGAATATGCTACCGATAGGCCCCAGGCCAATGACCAGAAATTTTTTTTTATCCTGTTTGTCATTCATCTGAATATTTTAGGTTATGATAAAAAAGTAATATTGTCAACCGTGTTCCGTTAACTGTCGAAGATGCCCATCAGGCGTCGGAACACTACCAGGCCGCCCAGGTGAAAGGCATTGTGGTCGGCAACCAGTACCACTTCACGGAAATAGGTGTAACCCGGGGCATGGGGGATTTCACTCATTAGCTCAATGCCCGTATCACGGACAACTGTCTTCACCTTTTCAAGATCCTCCTGGATTTCCTGCAGGGTGGTTTTCCACTCCTTCCAGGTGGGAATCCGCTCCGGATCCGGCCAGTAGCCGTCGGGAAATTCGGGGGAAACATGGCCTGGATTTACTATGAATTCCAGGATATCCCACTGGGCGAGCCGAATGTGTTCCAGAAGCTGCCAGGG
>DAOVIP010000016.1 GCA_030671465.1 Candidatus Aminicenantota bacterium
AAGCAATTTAAATTCAATAAACACAGGGTGACGCTTGATGTGATGCCGCAACGCCATAATCACCACCCTGAAACAATCTGCCCTGCGATCAAAAGTTCTATGCTGGTTTTCTGAATTCCAAACAATACCCGTGATACTGACCATGCATTTTCCATATACCATCCACTCGTATCTCTTCCATTGTATCTGGTACCAGGTGAACGGGCACGGACATGTCCACTTTTCTACCCTGACGGGAGCGCGAGAAGCCGCCGATGCGTGCGATTAGTTTTGCCAACCGTTCAGATTCGTCGGCAATTACAATTTTGCTTCCTGGCCGCGCGACACGGATCATCTCGTTAATGGCTTTCTTTTTTTCCGAAAAAAAGTTGATCCCGCCAATGTGGAGGACACTGTCGAACGATTCTGATTTAAAAGGCAATACCTCTGCCATCCCTAAGAAGAGGTCTACCGACCAGCCTCGCTTGGCGACAAAGTTTCTACAGCGAGCCAGTTGGGCCGCAGAGATATCCAGGCCATATACCTCGCCCATTGTTGGCGACTCAAACAAGTAGGGAAGATTATCACCAGCCCCTATCGAAACCTCCAAAAGACGCCCACCGTTCAAGTCCAGCCGATCCAAAATCACTTTGCGCGCCTTGCGCTCTCCGCCCATGGGTAAAAAAAGCATTTTACCGAAGATGGCGCCGAAGTGCGAAAACCAGTTATAGAAGCGAGCGAAACGGCGGTTAAGGCCCTCTAGTTCCTGCAGAGAGATAAAGTGAGTAATGCCATTCCTGATTAGAAAGCTCCGCTCGCAGTGCAGGCAGAGTAAGTCCCCCTCATCCACAGTTTCATCACCGCACTCATCGCGCAGAGAAAGTGCGGCTTGACAATTAGGACAACATAGTAACTCCAATGTTGAGCGTTTCATTTTTACTCCTTCCCAGGTTACGATGCAGCGGCCTAACTATTAATAAACATCAGAATATATTTTATTAAAATAAAGAGTAAATATCAAAAAAATTGATTATTTATACTGCTCGTTTTTCGCCTGGAAGATTTAGTTTACCAAATCGATCGTGAGCAAAGGGTGAAAGATCAAAATCTGTTTTTCCTTCCAATATGAGCTCGCTCAAAATACGCCCCACTGCCGGTCCATGTTGAAAACCATGGCCTGAAAATCCAATGGCGCAATAGAATCCCTCAATAATTTCAATTTCTCCGATGATCGGGTTCTCATCCGGGGTAACCGCATAGAGGCCAGCCCACCCCCTTATCATTTTGGAATCAGCCATGACCGGGGCCCGTTGAACCAGTGCCTCCACCACCTTAATCATGAAAGTCTGATCAACCTGAAGATTAAAACTGGATGGTTCTTCCAGATCACTCATTCCAGTCAGAATCATCGAACTCTCACCCCGAAAATAATGACGCATGTCCATATCAATGACCATGGGTACTGGCTGGGGAATGTCTTTGGTACAGGTGATGACAAAAACCTGTCGGCGATAGGGCAGAACGGGGAGGTCAAGCCCAACCATACGGGCCACTTTTCCGCCCCATGGACCGGCCACATTAATCACGCGGGGGGCCAAGATCTTCCCAGCAGAGGTGTCAACACCTCTCACCCGCCCATTCTTGACCAAAATGCCGGTTACTTCAGTGTTTTCCAAAATCAATACCCCTTGCTTTTTAGCTTCTTTGGCATAGGCCATGGTTACCAGATAAGGATCCGCATAACCATCTTCAGGACAAAATGTACCCCCTAATAAATCCCGGGTTTTTATATATGGCCAGCGATGACTGATTTCTTCGGGAGATAACCGTTCAACCGGTACCGAATATTTTTCCTGAATCTGGACTCCATTTTTAAGATCCTCCCAGGTCTGCTCTTCCCGGGCCAGAAACAAATATCCAGGCTGGTTCATGTCAATTCCAACACCGAACTCATCCTCAAAGTGCTTGAATAGTTGCACGGACTCCCGGGATAGAAGTATGTTGGCAGGTGTTGAGAACTGCTGGCGAAATCCTCCCACAGATAAACCGGTGGAGCCTTCACAGAGAAATTCCTTTTCCAGAAGAACTACCTGTTTTTGCCCCTTTTTGGCCAGGTTATGAGCAACTGAAGTACCCAGTATTCCCCCGCCAATAATGATTATTTCAGCAGTATTATTCCAGTTCTTCACTTTCTCTTCCAAATATAATAGACCGGAATCCCGATAATTGTCAATCCAATACCTGCAAATGATTCCACCGGCTTTTCAATCAATGTATTGAATAGAATCCCACTGGAGGCTAAAATGAAGATAATGGGTACAACCGGATATCCCCAGGTTTTGTACGGCCTGGAAAGGTTGGGATATTTTCCTCTCAATTTAAAAACAGAGGCAGCTGCAGCAATCCAAAAAACAATAGAGATAAACATGGCAAAGATAATAATCTGTTCAAATGATCCGCTGAGTACCAAAACACAAGACCAGAGAGCCTGTATGAATATGGCGAATCCAGGTGTTTTGAAACGCGGGTGAATCCTGGCAGCCCGACTAAAAAAGATTCCGTCCCTGGCCATGGCATAATAAACCCGGGGGCCGGTTAAAATTGAACCGTTGAGTGATCCGAAAGTGGAGATGACCACAGCAATGGCAACAATCACCCCCCAGTAACCTCCAAAAAGAGCAGTCGCAGATTTTTCGGCAACTCTGATTACTCCGGTAATTTCCTCAATGGAAAGACTGTACAGATAAATATAATTGACCAAAACATAGAGTGAGGTGACGCCAATGGTTCCCAAGAAGAGGGCACGAGGGATATTGTGCCCTGGTTTTTTAATTTCTCCGGCAACAAAATTGAGATTATTCCACCCGTCAAAAGCCCAAGCAACGGCAATCAAAGCCAGGCCAAAACCGACCATCAATTGACTCAAATCCAGGCCCGCCGGATTCAACTCGAAAGAAACAGAATGGCCCCGGCCAAGAAGAAAACCCATTAAAACAAAACCCACCAGAGTGGCAATTTTGATTACCGTTATGATGTTTTGAATGGATTTTCCAAAAATTAGCCCCAAATAATTAGCAACCGACAAAAAGACAATGACCAGAACCGCAACCAGCTGAGCCATGGAAAACGAATAGGAAAATGATTGACCCAAACCCCTAAAATTAATTGCAAAGCAACTATTTTCTGTGGATAAAACCGGAATCAGATAGCCAAAATACTCGGCAAAGGCAATGGCCAGAGCAGCAATCCCGCCGGTCATGTAAACCAGAAAAGTAATCCAGCCGTATAGAAATCCCACCAGTGGCCCATACGCCTCTTTCAGATAAACGTATTGTCCCCCGGCCCTGGGCATGGATGCCCCCAATTCAGCATAGGTAAGGGCACCGGCCAAGGTTAAAACGCCACCAATAAACCAGGCCAGAAGAATCAGTCCCGGAGACGGAATGGCTTTGGCCATTATCCCGGTGGTGAGAAATATACCAGATCCAATAATAATGCCCATCATAACCATGATGGAATCAAATAGATTAAGCTGCCGGTTTAAACCAAACCCGGAATCAGGCAAACCATTGAGTTTTTGCATTCGTTGAATCTCGGATTATAAATCCAAGTATGGATAAATAATGCTCGTCCATGAGATTTGTATCAATAAGCATTCCTATAACATACAACCAATAGTAAGTCAAAGTTGCTCGTTTTCAACACGATTGCCTATATGTGATAACGTTTCACTTAGATTTATTTGATTATTATATCATTAGATTGTTGACAAAACTCAATTTTTATGCTATATTATTAACGAAAAATGAAAAAAGTGAATAAGGAGGTTTAAAATGACTTTAGTAAGATGGAGACCTTTCAGAGACTTTACTGATCTGCAAGAACGATTCAATCAACTCTTGAAAGCTGACATGTGGAAAGAGAATGATTCCAACGATTTCGCCATGAACTCATGGTCACCTTCAACCGATATCTATGAAACCAAGGATGACTATGTATTTAAACTTGAGGTTCCGGGAATGAATAAGAACGATATCCAGATCGAATTCAATAACGACACCCTGAATATAAAGGGCGACAGAAAAGAGGAAAAAGAAATCAATAAAGAAGACTATCACAGAACTGAAAGATGTTGTGGATCTTTCTCACGTTCATTCAATTTACCGAAAAATGTTGATGAAAAAACGATTGATGCATCCATGAAGGATGGAATTCTGGAGCTTCGTATTTCCAAAAAAGAAGAAGCCAAAACCAGAGCAATTCCAATTAAAATCAAATAAAAGATTCTTGCAGAAAAAAAAGGGCAGCCTGAAAACAGGCTGCCCTTTTTTTATCCGATAATTCTTAAGCTTATATTATAGTGATAAAAAATCTTTGGCAATCTGAGTGGACTTTTCTAAAATTTCCTTATGCAGACTTCCACCATGGGAATCCATGGTGACCACCAGAGGAAAATCCTCTACTTCGATCACCCAAAATGCTTCCGGAGTTCCAAATTCTTCCAATTTATAAACCGTTTTTACATTTTTTACCGCAAAGGCAATCAAGGTTCCGGCACCGCCAATCGCATGAAAATATACAGCTCCACACTTTTTCAGGCCTTCAGTTGTTTTAGCCCCCATTCCCCCTTTACCGATTACACCTCGAACACCGTATTCACAGATCACATCTGCCTGATAGGGTTCCTCCCGGATGGATGTGGTGGGACCTGCCGACACGAAACTCCATTTTCCATTGTCATCCTTTTTTACTACAGGGCCGCAGTGGTAGATAACCGACTCTTTCAAATCTTCGCGGATAAAATCCGGTTTCTCATCCACCATCAATTTATGGGCCTGGTCTCTGGCTGTAACAATAACACCGGATAACAGAACTTCGTCACCGACTTTTAATTTTCGGATATCATCTTCTGAAATCGGAGTTTTAAGCTTAATCATAAGTCACCTCATCGTTTATTATGGTCATGGATTTCCTTCTGAAAGCCCAACAGGTATATGAAACTGAGACAAAATAGGAAGCGGGATGACGATGCTGGGTGGCAGCAAACACATCCAAAACAGTGGTTTTGCCGCCAAAGCCCATGGGTCCGATCCCCAGCATATTTAACTCTTTATAAAGAGTGATCTCCAAATCCGACAATTCCGGTTGAGTATTCCGCTGACCGATTTTTCTAAAAAACTGCTGCTTGGAAAGAGCATATGAAGTGACACGATCCCCCCCGATTCCCACTCCGATGACACCGGGTGCACAACCCAGTCCCTGGGCTTTTAGGACTGCATCAATAATCAAATTCCGGACCCCCTGCAAGTCCCGTCCCGCTTTCAACTCGGCATTGGGAAGCTTGTATTGGGTGCCCACATTTTCACTTCCCCCGCCCTTCAACATCAATCGAATACGAACTTCATCTTTATTCCATTGATGAAACTGTAGGTAGGGGGCATTAATTCCGATGTTGTCGCCGGAATTTTTTCCGCTAACAGAGTCCACTGCATTTGGTCTAAGATACTGAAGGTTTGTGGCTTCAACAGCAGACCAATTTACTGCTTCGCGATAGGTTTTTTCCGAGAATCCTTCAGGAAAATCAATATAAACAACCAGAGATCCGGTATCCTGGCAAATTGGGGTACTGTTTTCTCTGGCTAACCGAACATTTTCCAAAATGGTGTTAAACACACTCTTGGCCGGGGTACCCTCATCTTCCCTTTGAAATGCATCTTCCAGTGCTTTTTCCACATCCGGGGAAAGATCAGTGGCTGCCCTGCGAATTAACTCGAGGATGGCACTTTTCAATTCCATTGGTTCATCTCCTAAAATTTAGTATTCCATTATACAAAAAAACAAGAGCCCAAACAACAAAATAATAAAAAATAAAAAACTTTCTTTTGGATATGCTTTATTAAGTTACTTCAGGCCCGGTTTCCGGTTCATTTCCAGATGACTTATGACCTCAAGGATGCGCCGCTCACGGGTCTCCGGCCGTTTCGCCGAGGCTATCCAGCCTATATATTGTTTTCTATATGAGGGAGACAAGTTTTCAAAATTTTCACTCGCCTTTTTATTTGATTTCAGGGCTTTTTTAAATTCCCGAGGCATCTTTGATGTCATATTTTGGGATGGTTTTTTGTCCCATTCCCCGGACTTCTTGGCAACCCTGACTTTAAAAAGACCCGCTTCGGTCATCAACCCCTGCTCTATCATCTTTTCAGCCCTTTGCTTGTTTAATTCAGACCACTGGCTCCGGTCATTTCTGGGAGTAAACTTTTGACAAAAACGTTCCTCATCCAACCTTTTAACAATACTGTCAATCCAGCCAAAGCACAAAGCTTCCTCAACGGCATCATCATAGGGAATTCTGGGTTTTCCGGTGTGCTTTTTATAGTAAACCAGCCAGATTTCATTGAATATGGCATGATTTTTTTCCAACCAATCCCGCCATTCTTTTCTGGTCTTCACAAACAATTCATTTGTAACGGTCATGGGTATTTTCTTTTTTAAATCTTATTCACTCTGTTATTTCAGATTTGCCAAGATTTTCCTTTTTTAAGGTGTTCATTATGTTGACAAAACGGGTTTTACTGATGGGATGATGGACAATGACTTTTCCGTTGTATATAATGCAGAAAACACCGAAGGGAGAGGGACTATCCTGTGCCTCCTGGAAATTTTTCAGGGTGATAATGCTGGTCTTTGTTCCAAATCTCTTCTCAGCAATGTCTTTTATTTCTCTCACATTTTTTACGGTATACGGACACTGATCAGCCCTAATAATGGTTAATCCCCTGCCATATTGAGCCAATCGATCTTCCCAATTTCCATTAAAGGCAGGCGATAATGTATCTCGGGAAAACTTTTTTGCCAGGAGCTCAAAATCAGGGTGTGCCTGGTCTACCAATTCAAAACCATTCTTTAAAAAAAATTGTTTTCCGGCCATAAAAGCACCTTTACGGGTTACCACAGCAACCCCATCAAAATTCTCCCTTTGGGCATCATTTATGCATTCTCCAAGCAAGAGTGCTCCATATCCTTGGCCTTTATATTTCTTTTTGAATCCTAAAAAAATGCAGTGAATAAACATATATCCTTTGGCTTTAACCGGCCTCCAGCAGAATTCTCCGGGAATATATTCAATCATCCCCTGGGTACCATCAGTTTCCGAATACAGGGTTTTTATTTTCAATCCTTCGGAAAACCGATATTTTAACCATTCGATTTTTTCCGGGTATCCATCCCGTTTTAGATTTTTATAACCGCAAATACCATAATCCAGGATGTTGCCCGAATGGGTATCGATGATCTGAACGCTTTCACTCATATCCTATCTTTAAGACCAAAATAAAATCAAACTGTTTTCAAGGTCTGTCCTGCTTGAAATATTTACAATAGCAAAACTGGGGTTGATCTTTACAGATGTTTTTTAACCACCTCTATAACGTCGGGAAGATTCATTCCGATTTTATTGAGATGTTCAATGGTAGGGATCCCTTCCGGGGTCCAGCCTTTTCTTTTATAGGCAGCATCTCTCAGACGCTCATATTCCGCTTCTCGAAACTCTCTTAACATTCTTAGTTTTTCTTCACTGGTTTTGCCTACAGGGTCAATTCCCAAATTCTCTTTCAGTTGCTGATCATAACGCTCTTGACGGGATTCATACTCTTCAACAGTAACCGGGCCAGCTGATCTGAAGGGTATATCGTCATCCTTTCTTTTGCCGTGCCCCATGCGAATGTTGAAGATCTTCTGAAAATTATATACCCTTTCGGACTGAAGGATCAATTCATGCTTATCTGCATTCCGACCGGTTATGGCATTGAAGATATCCACATAATTCTGGACATGTTCCGGTACTTTGTTGGGTTCATCGGTTTCTGCATTTCCCTCCGGTTCAATATCATTCCAGGGCAATTTGCACAAACCCTGCAGCCCGAACCAGGTTCTAAACATGGGAAAATAGTGAAGCGCTTCCGCTTTATCCTCAAAAGTCGGGATCTGGTTGTTTACCATGTCCATAAAAATCAACCAGGCCTCATCATGCTGGGGACCTTTGAGGGCAAAGCCAAAACCACCCTGCTGGGCCAGTGATTCCTTGGAAACGTATTCGGAATATTCCAGGCCCTTGGTTTCCATACCGATATCATCCATCATTTTACGGTCAGCCCCAAAATGTTTTTCAAAATAGTGCTTCATCCATCGGACACCTTTACCAGCAATCAGTCCAAATCCCTCACCTCTGGAAATCCGGTGAAGCAATTCGAGTACATCACCGGAATTACCCCAGGAAAAATCCAGTCCTCCGGTTTTTTCACGATCCAGATAACCTTTCTCCCAGCACTCCATGATGAATGCAGTTAAGGTTCCAAAAGAAATGGTATCCAGCCCGTAAGTGTCACAGTAAAAATTGATTTCCAGTACGGCTCTGGGATCGAATATTCCTGTATTTGATCCCACACCGGCAATGGTTTCATATTCCGGTCCGTCTACCGTAACCAAATCTCCTTCATAGGGGCCGGTTTCCAGTTTGAAATTGTCAGCAGCATGAGAACAGGCCATCGTACAACCAAACCAGCACCCATCAGGATAGTCATGGGTTAGATATTCGTCATAAAACACATTGGCTGATAAATTTTTGGCCTTTTCATGGCTTCCAAATTTGTAATTCATGGTGGGCAACAAATCATATTCATTCATAACATCCACCAGGTTGGCGGTTCCCAGTTTACGCATCTTGCACATCTGGTCATCCCGTTCCAGGATTTCATCGTGAAGTTTTAAGCCTGTTTTTTGCAGTTTTTCCAGATCTACAGGATTGGTGCTGTTTCCTTTTACCCCGGAATACTTGATTACCAAGGCTTTAATTTTTTTGTCCCTAAAAACGGTTCCAATTCCACCTCTGCCGGCTTGTTTCAACCGGGAAATTTTTCGTCTTTTATCATAAAATGAAAAATTTAAACAGCCGATATAGGCATGTTCGGATCCGGTTCCGGCTGATACCGAAGAGATATGTTGCTTTTCAATCTCCCTTTCCGCAAACATCTCGACCATTTGTTCAGCCAGCACATGGGTATCCACAGCCTCACCTGGAGCCTCAAAGATTTTTACCATTCCGATATTGCCATCAATATAAATAATGATGTCATTACTGGCTTTTCCCTGTATCTCCAGTGCATCAAACCCGGAAAATTTTAAATAAGGACCGAAATAACCACCGACATTACTGTCAATGGGAATATTGGTGAGGGGTGAAATTGAAGTGACAATTGATTTCCCAGAGCCCGGATAACTGGTATTTCCTCCAATCGGGCCGGTGGCAATATTTATTTCATTTTCTGGATCATCCCAACGGGTATCATCATTTACGGCATCCCACAGAAGTTTTAAATCAAAGCCCTTACCTCCGGTAAACTTTTCCTTCATTTCTTCGGTGACTGGCTTTTCTTTGATTTCATTGGTTGAAATATTGATATAAAGGGTTCTGTTGGCATAGCCCTTTTTGATCTCCCCCAATTCATATTTATATTCCTTGAGTATTTTATGCCGGGCTTTAAGCATTTCAATGTCATGGATTTTATTGGTTTCACTCATGATTACTCCTCCTCCACAATTTCCAAGGCTTTTTCCGGGCATTCATCTGCACAGGATCCGCAGGCAATACACTTGAAAGGAACGATTAATCCGTGGTAGCGCCTCATGCTATCGGTTGGACAAATCGCCACACAAGCATAACAGCCGATACACAGGTTCTTGTTGAGCATAACCACTCCTTTTTTATTGATGGTTAAAGCCAAGGTGGGACATTCTGCCACACAGATTCCGCACTGGTCACATACATTTATATCAAAGGCTTCATTTTGAGCGGTAATTTTAATGCAGGAAAGTTCAGGATTGTCTTCTTTGAAATAAAGCTTGGAGCAAACACTCATGCATATATTGCATCCATTACACCGTTCCGGATAGGTTTTTAAATATTTAGTCATGATAAAATTTACCAACCTCCTGTTGTCATTTAAAAAATTTATTATACCATTTACCGGCATTTAAGCAAAACAAAATTGATGGTATTACCGTTGACATGTTATAATGTTATTGTCAGAAAAATGATTATCTCCTTAAACAATAGAAAAACCACCTTTGAGGCTGAAACCCTTACTGTCCGCGAGTTGTTTACCCTGATGAAATACAACTTTCCCATGATCGTGGTCAAAATAAATGGAATTTTGATTAAAAAGGATCAGTATAACCATACCACCATAAAGGATGGGGACAGGGTAGAAGCCATTCATCTGATCAGCGGCGGTTAAACCGTTATACATTGGAATTGGAAAAAGGAGTTCGTAAATGATATTGAAAAAAGGTTTCTTGGTAAAATTTTTTATATTCATATTCCTGACCTTCAGCCTCTACGGCATAGTAAAAACCAAGGCTGTCACCAATATTATTTTCATGGTACCGGATGGTTTGGCTATATCCAATGTGACAGCGGCCCGTGTTTATGCTTTTGGTACCAATAAACAGAGACTTTACCTTGAAACCCTGGACCAGATCGGTTACCAGAGCACCCATTCATTAAACAGTATGATCACCGATTCGGCTGCCGCGGCCTCGGCCTGGGCCTGTGGAGAAAAATTTAATAACGGAGAAATTTCTTTTCATTGCAAAACCAGAACTTCACCCAGAACCATTCTGGAACTGGCCCGGGAAATGGGAAAAAAATCAGGACTGGTCGCTACATCATCCATTACCCATGCTACACCGGCTGCATTTGGTGCCCATGTTAGTGACCGAGACTGTGAAAACGAGATCGCCCGGCAATATATTGTCAAAAACGGAATAGACATTCTATTGGGTGCAGGAAAGGGTATATTTCAGTCATCCGAAATGGGAGCGGATCCCTGCGGCACCTATGGAGACTTTATTGAACTGGCCAAAGAAAGAGATTATACAATAGTGAATACCCGTGAAGAGATGTTCCGTTCCCATAAAACTGCAAAAAAATTACTGGGATTGTTTCGGCATGTTTCACTTACCCCGGCCCATCGAAGAGCCAAAGTAAAAAAATCACAGGATGAACCCCGCCTGGCTGAGATGACCGGGGTTGCACTTCAATTTTTGGAAACCCATCAAAAAGGTTTCTTCTTACTGGTTGAAGGATCCCAGATCGATTGGGCCAACCATGCCAATAATTTGGAATACCAGATCAGCGAAACCCTTGAATTCGACAAGGCAGTCAAGGTTGTTCTGGACTGGGTAAATCAGGATAAGAACCGAAAAGAAAGTACACTGATTGTTATTGTTTCCGATCATGACTGTGGAGGCTTCGCCATCAAGGGTCCCTGGGGAAAAACATTGACCCAGCCGGGACAGTATGTCAATGCAGGATGGATCTGGGGAAGCCATACTGGTGAAGACACCATAATCTGGAGTCAGGGCCCATATTCAAGTCATCTGGGAAAAGCCATTGACAATACCGATATTTTCCACATAATGAAAGCGGCGCTTTACGGAAAAGAATATCAAAAGCAATAATCAAACCTGGATTCTCACCTCGGTTTTTTATTGACATTTCGTATCTGGTCATGTACAATTTTTTCTCGGTTAGAATTATATATTCATCGACACATAAAACAATTCTTCCCAGATTAAGAACAACAATTATAAAT
>DAOVIP010000009.1 GCA_030671465.1 Candidatus Aminicenantota bacterium
AAAAGAATATATCCCCAGCAGGAGATAGCCGCCCACATTCTGGGCGGGGTGGGAATCGACGAACAGGGCTTGGCTGGAATTGAATATGCTTTTGATGACCTGATTAAGGGGAAAGGCGGACAGGTGGAGGTGCTGGTAGATGCTCGGCGGAAGATATTCAACTATCAATATCTGAATCATCCCGTTTCCGGCAGGGACATTCATCTTACCATCGATTCCACGGTTCAATTTTTTATTGAGAAGGAGCTGAAAAATCTCATCCGCCATTTCCGGGCCAAAGGCGGAAGTGTCATTGTCATGGACTCCCATGAGGGATCGGTTATTGCCATGGCTAGCTACCCCACCTATAAACCCGAACGGCTGTCCCACACCCCCAGCCGGTTTTTAAAAAACTATTCCATATCCTTTCTTTGTGATCCGGGCTCCACGTTCAAAATTGTCCTGGCCTCTTCCGCCCTGGAGAACCGGGTATGTTATACCCAGCAGATTTTTGATTGTTACAATGGCAGCTACCAGATATTTAACCGGCAGATTTCGGATGTGCACGCCTTTAACAAGCTTAGCTTTGAGGACATTATTATCAAGTCAAGCAATATCGGGGCCGTACGGGTCGGCTTGAGGCTGGGTAAAGAAAAATATTTCCAGACCATAAGTGATTTCGGTTTTGGTCATAAGACCGGAATCGGATTACCAGCGGAAGAGAGCGGGATTTTAAATCCGCTGGGTAAATGGACCCGGACATCAATCGCCTCGCTGTCCTTCGGATATGAAATCAGCGTGACCCCGATTCAGATGCTCAGAGCCTTTAATGTGATTGCCACCGGAGGGTATCTGGTTCAACCCCGGTTGCTCAAACAAATCGGCAGCCAGGTTCTCTCGCAGAGTAAGAAGCAGCGGGTGCTGTCTCAATCCACTTCCCAAAAGATGCTGTCCATCATGACCAAAGTAGTGGAGTTGGGAACCGGAAAACAGTCGAAAATAGAGGGAATGACCATTGCTGGCAAAACCGGAACCGCCCAGAAAATTAAAAGGGGCAAATATGAAAAAATTTATGTCTCCTCTTTCGGTGGATTCTTTCCGGCCCAGGATCCGGTGGTGACCATGTATGTGATCATTGATGAACCCAAGGGAAAATACTATGGCGGCGATGTGGCGGCTCCGCTTTTAAACTGATCGCCGAGCGCTTGATGATATACCTGGAAATTTTTCCTGAATTAGATGGAAGAAATGAGATAAGAATATGAAAGCCCTGAAAGCATTATTGAAGCATGTGGATGTCATTAAAATCTGGGGAAACTCCGATATCCCCCTTTCGGGACTCCAACATGATTCCAGAAAAATAGTGAAGGGCAATTGTTTTTTTGCCGTGGGAGGATTCAAGTTTAACGGGATTGATTATTTGCCGGAAGCCATCAGAAATGGCGCCAATTCAGTGATCTCGGAATTTCCCCTGAATCGGAGATATAATAATTTGACCTGGGTTCAAGTCAGAAATACCCGAAAAGCCATCACCAAAATGGCTGCTCAATGGGCCGGAAATCCCTCGGACCAAATGTATGTGATCGGGGTTACTGGGACCAATGGAAAAACAACTGTGGTATCTCTGATTCATTCAATTTTAAGCTCGCAGGAACCCACAGCCAAAATGGGTACTCTGGGTTTGGAATATAAAGCCGAATCCGGGGACCAGGCTGTATTTGAGAAAACCTCGCTCACCACTCCCGAGGCTCCGGATATTTTTGGATTTTTTTCCCGAATATTCAAGCAGGGTTGTCGAAATGTGGCAATGGAAGTCTCTTCGGTGGGCCTTAAACTTCACCGGGTCGAAGATGTATATTTTTCTCAAGGTATATTTACTTCGTTTTCAGGGGATCATCTGGATTTTCACAAAACCATGAGAAGTTATTTGGATTCGAAGTTGATGCTCTTTAAAAAGCTTGGACCTGAAGCCTGGGCGATTTTAAATGCCGATGAAGAAGATGTCTACCATCAAATTATCGAACACCTGAATTGCAAATACCTGACCTATGGGTTTTCTCCATCCGCCGATGTCAAGCCGCTAAAGTATGAATTTTCCCTGGATGGAATACAGTCAGTCATTGAAACACCCAGGGGGAAAATTGAAATCGAAAGCCGCCTGATCGGAAGGGTCAATTTGCTCAACTTGCTGGCTGCAATCAGTTCTGCCATTATAAAAGATGTCCCTCCCGATGATATAGCCCGGGCTATTAAATCTTTAAAACCGGTCAGAGGTCGGCTGGATTTTACCTACCAAAATGATTTTTCGGTCATAATTGATTATGCCCATACCGACCAGGCCTTAAAAAATCTCCTTGAATCCCTGAAGGAAATCGCAGTCGGCCGGATTATTCTTGTTTTTGGTGCCGGTGGTTCAAGGGATAAATCAAAAAGGCCTCGAATGGGTGAAGTGGCCTCCATCTATGCCGATTATGTGGTTGTCACCAGTGATAATCCACGTAATGAAAAACCCGAGAGCATTATTAACGATATCTTAGGCGGTTTTAAAACCGGGTTCAATTCCTATACCACCATTGTCAATAGAGAAGAGGCCATTAAAAAGGCACTGGATCTGGTCAAAAAGGATGATCTGCTGGTGGTTGCTGGTAAGGGTCATGAGGATTATCAGATATTCAAGGACCGAACCATTCATTTTGATGATTATGAAGTGGTGCGGAGGGAATTGGCAGAAAGGGAATCCAGAGGTAGGCGGCATGCCTGAACTGACTGTAGAAGAAATCCTGGAGGTCACTGCCGGTCATCTGTCTGACCCCGGAAGGAACCTGAAATTTTCTCACTTTCATTTCGATACCCGGTTAATCAAAGAGGATCATACCTTGTTTTTTGCCCTGAAAACCGAAAGCAATGACGGCCACAAATATGTTGATCGGATACTGAATAATAAACATTGCGGAGCAGTGGTTTCCAGACATTTTGATGGGGGGAGTTCACGATTTCCCCTCATACGGGTGGATGATCCCCTGAAGGCTGCCCATAAACTGGGGAGTTATGTACGGAAAAAATACAATTCAATCAAATATATCGGTGTCACCGGCAGTGCCGGTAAAACCACCACCAAGGAATTTCTTTATCAGATACTTTCCAGTAGATATTCCGCTTTTCGTTCCATTGAAAACTGGAATAACTGGATCGGGATGCCGTTTTCACTACTGGCCATGCAGGGTGATGAACAGGTCGCTGTATTTGAGCTGGCCATGAGTTATCCGGGCATCGGAGAGATCGATTGTCTGGCCGAGATTCTGAAACCCGATCTGGCCATTATTTTGAATGTTTATCCGGTACATATGGAGTTCTTGAAAAATCTGGATAATGTGGCCAGGGGAAAATCGGAAATTCTGAATTATCTATCTTCGGATTCCACAGCCTTTATCACCGGTGATTCCGAAGCCATTCTCAAACAGGTCAGCACCAAGCCCGGCAGGAAAATATATTTCGGTCACCGTGCCGAATTCAATCAAATTGTGTTGAAAGCAATGGATCGGATAAAGAATGGTTCCCGTATCATTATTGACTTCTACGGTATTGAAACCGAATTTGTTACCCATATTATCAATAAGACCCATCTCGAAAATTTGTTTGCCTCTATCATTGTGTCCCAGAGCATCGGACTCAAGAACGAAGACATTCAGTCTGCCCTGAAGAATATCAAACCCCTGCCCGGGAGGGGTGAGATACGTCAGTACAGGGATTTGACCATCGTTGATGAAACCTATAATTCCAATCCCGAAGCCCTGAAAAAGACCCTGAAATGGATTGATGAAGAATTCAATGAAAATAAAATCGCAGTGGTCGGAGATATGCTGGAACTCGGTGAGGATGAAGCTCTGTATCATTTCCAGGTCGGGCAGTTTTTTGCCACCCTTAATTTTGATCACCTGGTGGTGGTTGGTAAGCGATCAAAAAAAATTGCCGAAGGTGCTGAAAAGGCCGGTTTTAATCCGGACCACATAAAACAGTGTGAGGTCTCTGAAGAAGCCGGAGAGTATCTGAAAAAAATTGTAAATCCCCACAGTATCATTCTGCTAAAGGCGTCCCGGGATATCAGGTTGGAAAAAGCAATAAGGGAGTTTCACCATGAATGAGTTTGTTTCGGCTTCCGGTCAGAAATTGCTTGGTGATGTCCGGAATATCGCTGTGATTGGATTCGGTAAAACCGGAAAAGCTCTCCTGAATTTTTTGATGGCAAAAAATATTGGCCGGCAGCTTTTTCTTTTTAATGATGATGTTATCCGGGATGAAAAAGAAAAACAATCTTTCCGACAGAACGGTGTTGAGTTTCTTGAGGGAGAGAAAAGCTTTGCCAGACTGCAGGAGATGGATTTGATGGTGATCAGCCCGGGAGTTGACGGCCGGAATCCAAGGTTTGAAGAGCTTCGAAAATCCGGACAGAAAATTATTTCCGAAATTGAACTTGCCTCTTATTTCATTCCCTCAAAAATTATCGCGGTGACCGGAACCAATGGCAAATCCACCACGGTCAGTCTGATTCACCATATCCTGAGTTTCAATGGTTTACCGGCAGTACTGGCGGGTAACATCGGGAATCCCCTGATTGCTGAAGTCATGGGATTGAATCCGGAAAGCATAGTGATCCTGGAAGTATCCAGTTTCCAATTGGAAGAGATTGTTCATTTCCGGCCCGATATAGGTGTCTTGCTGAATGTGACCCCGGATCATCTGGATCGATATTCCGATATGGCAGCCTATCTGTCTACCAAAATAAAAATCGGTCAGAATCAAAATCGGGATGATTTTTTAATATATAACAATGATGACAACTGGTTGCGGGAACATATTGATTCCCGGGCTCATCTGATCGGTTTTTCCATCACCCAAAAGCTGGAGAAAGGCTATTTTATTGAAAATAATCAGGTCATCGATAGTCTAAACCCGAAACCGGAAAAAATTTCTCTGGATAACAATCCGTTAATGGGAATTCATAACCTGGAGAATGTACTTTCATCGGTTATTGTTTGCCGGTTGCTGGGTTTATCTGCTGAAAAAATCGAGACCGGTATGCAGGGCTTCAAGGGTTTGCCTCACCGGACCGAAGTCCTGGGGAAAATCGGCCGGGTGGAATTTATCAATGATTCAAAAGCAACCAATGTGGATGCGACATTGAAAGCCATAAACAGTTTCAATTCCGGTGTGGTATTGATTCTGGGGGGCAAGGACAAGGGGGGTGATTTTCAGATCCTGAAAGCACCCATCAAACAGAGAACCAGCCGGGTATTGCTGGTCGGAAGCGCAGCCAGCCGGATTTATTCCGAGTTGGCCTCGGTCAAGGCCAAAATGCATATGGTCAGAGATTTACGAGAAGCGGTAAGAGAGGGATTCAATACCTTGAAACAACAGGGCGGAACGGTTTTGCTGGCTCCGGGATGTGCCAGTTTTGATATGTTCGATAACTTTGAACACCGGGGCGAATGTTTTAAAAAGGAATTCCTGACTTTAAAGCGAGAAGTGGAAAATGGTTAAAAACGTAGGCTTGGATAAATTGCTCATTATGACTGTAGTCTTTTTAATGCTATTCGGTCTGATCATGATTTACAACTCCACCATGATTCTGGCTAAGGAAAAGTATGCGGACAGTTTTTATTTCTTTAAAAAACAGATTCTCTGGATTGCGGTTGGGTTGGTGGTTTTCAGTTTAATTTCTCTCTTGAAAAACCCAGTATACCTCAACCAGAAATTTATTTTCCTGATCCTGGTGGTTTCCATCATGGCTCTTTTTATGGTTTTCTTCTCGGGAAAAATCAATAATACCTATCGGTGGATACGTTTTGCCGGTTTTTCCATTCAGCCTTCAGAGTTTGCCAAGATTTCAGTCATACTATACCTGTCCTATTTATTCGGTAAGAAAAAATATGATGTGAATAATCTGAAAAAACTGATTGTTTTGTTAATCCCCATCTTTATTATCGAGCTCCTGATATTCAAGGAACCCGATTATGGCAATTTCTTTTTGATATTGCTGGTGACCATGATTTTATTGTTTGTGGCTGGTTTAAAGTTCCGGTACTTTTTCGTTGCCTTCATTTTGATTTCAGTACTGACCTTCATTTCCTTGAAGCTCAGTCCCGAAAGGATGAACCGGATCAAGGCCTATCTGAATCCCCAGGAATATGCCTTAACCTATAATTTTCAGACCATGCAGTCGATATATGCCCTGGGATCCGGAGGGATTTTCGGTCAGGGCCTGGGCAAATCCACCCAGAAATTGTACTTTTTGCCCTATGCCTATACGGATTTTATCTACTCAATCATCGGGGAAGAGGTCGGATTGATCGGGGCACTGCTGATATTGGGTCTGTTTTTTGTATTTCTGATCCGTGGCCTGCTGATTGCCAAACAATCGGGAAATCTGCAGACCTATCTGCTTGGGATCGGATTGACATTTTTAATCATTTCCCAGGCGTTGCTGAATATTTCCGTAACCCTGGGGATTTTACCGAACAAAGGAATTCCCCTTCCCTTTGTTTCTATCGGAGGGAGTTCCTTAATGGCTTCCCTGATTATAGCCGGAATCATTATCAATATTTCAAAACACAGGAAAATGGTGTTTCTAAATGATTGAATACAGCCGGATAAAGAAAATTCATTTTGTCGGTATCGGCGGATCGGGAATGTCCGGTATTGCCGAGGTATTACACAATATGGGATTCGAAATCAGCGGCTCAGACGTGGCTGAGAACTACAGTGTAAACCGGTTGAGAAGCCTGGGGGTGACCATCTATCTGGGACATGGCCGGGATCAGGTGAAAAATGTCGAAACCCTGGTCTATTCCAGTGCCATCACCCGGGACAATATTGAGGTTCAGGCGGCACTGGAGAGAAAGATTCCGGTGATATCCAGGGCCGAGATGCTGTCTGAACTAATGCGAATGAAATTTTCCATTGCCATTGCCGGAACCCATGGGAAGACCACTACCACTTCTATGATTTCTACGATACTCAGTACGGCTGACAAGGATCCCACTTTTGTGGTGGGTGGTAAGTTGAAGATAGAAGAGAGCGGGGCCAAGCTGGGGAAATCGACCTATCTTATTGCCGAAGCTGATGAGTCGGATGGAAGCTTTTTAAAATTGTTTCCCACCATCGCCGTTATTACCAACATAGAAGATGATCATATTGACTATTATAAAACCATGGATAATCTCAAAAATGCTTTTATAGAGTTCTGCAATAAAGTGCCATTCTACGGTTCGGTGATTGTCAATAGCAACTGCGAAAATTCCCGGATAATTATTCCCGCTCTGAATAAGCGGGTCATTACCTATGGCACTGAGGGGGAACCCTTTGTCAAGGCCGACAGGGTGCGTCATTCCATATTCCAGGCCAGTTATGATTTGATTCTGGGTGGCCGCCAGCATGGACAGGTGATTCTGAATGTCGGTGGTTTTCACAATGTAATGAATTCTCTGGCAGCCATTACCGCAGCCTATGAAATCGGATTGGGCATACCCATCATTAAGGAAGGATTAAGGCGGTTTTTTCTGCCGGAAAGGCGTTTCCAGGTTCTGTTTTTCAATCAAACCAACCTGGTTGTAGATGACTATGCCCATCATCCCACCGAGATAACCGCCACCATCGAAACCTTGAAAACCGGAGGTTTTAAACGCTTGATCGTGGTATTTCAACCCCACCGTTTTACCCGGTTAAAGTTACTGGTAGATAAATTTTCAGGTGCTTTTTCAGGGGCTGATCAACTGATCATTACGAAATTGTATGCGGCCGGGCAAAAGAAGATTGAGAATGTGAACAGCCAGTTGCTGGTGGAAAAAATACGGGAGAGTGGCTCTGGGGATGTCCTGTATCTTGAAAGTTTCGATGAGATCAGTGCATACCTGAAGAAAGAGTTCAAAAAGGGTGATGCAATAGCCTTTCTGTCAGCAGGTGATTTGACTGAATTGGCCCATCAGTTTGGTAAATGGCTGGAAGCAACCGGGAAACCGGCAGGAGAGGAGAAAACATGAGGCAGGCCTCCAGTATTGGCTTGAGAAGGGAGATGGATTTCTTCCGGCGGCACAATAATCGAGATATCTCCAGGCAGAAAAAGATAAAAACCATTAAACTGAAAGGACTTCATCTGATTTTCATCTGTATTCTGCTGCTGTTGATCGGGATTACCATTTATATGTCAGCCCAGTTCGTACTTTCCTGGGAGCAACTGAATGTCAAAACTGTCAGGCTGGTCAACAGTCCCCGATACGGAAAGGCAAAAGTCAAACAATTGTTAACCTATTTCCGGGGCAATATTTTAAGTTTAAGCCTTGATCATCTGAAAAGGAAGTTGATCAATATCAATGAAGTAAAGGATGTTTCGATCACCCGGATTCTGCCCTCGACCGTTGAGATCCGTTTTGCTTTGAGAGAGCCTATTTTTCAGGTATACCTGAATAAGCGGTATCACCTCATTGATATGGAAGGGGTCTCACTGTATACCCGTCAAAGACCCAGAGCGGGCCTGATGACCATTAAGGGAGTAAAAAAGCAGGAGCTTGAGGCCATCATTCCCTATTTCGGGGAACTGATCAAGATCAAAGGTTCTTTGGAATACATCGGATACAAGCAGCCTTATGGGGTCATGGTTAAACTGAAAGGTATGGAAGAGGAATTCTATCCGGGCGAACAGAATTATGCCGGAAAGATTAACTATTATTTGAAAGTGAAGAAGTTGCTGGCTTTAAATAAGCAGCGAATCAAAAAGGTTGATCTTCGATTTGCCAATCGGTTTTATCTAGAATTTGATAAGGAGGTCGTGAACTAAGATGAAAGGAAAATATCTGGTGGGCATTGATATCGGAACCAAAAAAATATGTACCCTGATCGGACAGCTGAAGTCCCATGAAGAAGGTGATGATCTTGAAATTATCGGTTACGGGATCGCGGAATCCAAGGGTATCCGAAAGGGTGTGATAGTGGATATGAACCAAACCGTAGAGGATATAAAAAAATCAGTGAAAGAAGCCGAACTAACTGCCGGGGTTGAGGTGGAGTCCGCCTATGTGAATATCTCCGGCAGCCATATTCAATCGATAAATGCCAAGGGCAGTATTAACATAACCGGAAGAAATCGAGAAATCGCCACGGAGGATATTGACCGGGCAGTTACCCATGGAAGCAGTATCATGCTTCCCAACAACAAAGATATCCTTCACGTTCTCACCCAGGAATTTATTGTGGATTCCCAGGAGGATATCAAAAATCCCAAGGGGATGATCGGGAGCAACCTGGATGTCTATATCCTGATTGTGACTGCCTCGAAGCCATCGATAAAAAATATGCTGATGTGTCTGAAAAAAGCCAAAATTGATGTGATCTCTACCGTGTTGTCCCATATTGCCACGGCCGAAGCCGTCTTAACCTATGATGAAAAAGAACTGGGTGTGGCCTTAATTGATATTGGCGGTGGTACGACCGATATTTCCGTTTTTGAAAAGGGGGCCCTGTGTTATGCCACTACTATCGGGGTGGGGGGGTACAACTTCACCAATGATTTGGCCATCGGGACCCGGACTCCGATTGATAAGGCCGAGCAGATCAAGAGGAAATACGGCTGCGGCATGGATCCAAATTTAAAAAACCAGAACATTGAAATACCCAGTGTGGGCGGTAAACGAAAGCGTTTGATTTCGGTTTCATTGTTATCCGATATATTGCGGCCCCGGGCCGAAGAAATTTTCGAAATGGTCAAAAACAAAATTGAATCCGAGGGTTTCGAAGATAAAATCAATGCGGGCATTGTGTTGACCGGAGGCTCTGCGGTTTTGGATGGATTGATAGAAGTTGCCGATGAAATATTTGCGGCTCCCATCCGAATCGGGAATCCCTGTGGGGCCGGAGGCCTGATTGACAAGGTGAATACACCTGATTTTTCCACAGCTGTCGGGCTGTTGAAATACGGTCTGCTGGATTTGAAAGACCGGGGGATGATTAAAAATCAGCCCAAAGGATGGATGCAAAAAGCTAAAGAATGGTTTGGATTTTAGGAGGTAAAAATGAAAGGAGACATCAAAATTACCTATGCCAAGGCCAAAAAGCGCGGGGCGGTGCTCAAGGTATTGGGAGTTGGCGGAGCGGGTGGTAATGCCATCAACCGCATGATAGATGAAGGATTATCCGGGGTGGATTTTATTGCCATTAACACCGATAACCAGGATCTCTCCAATATCAAAGAGCCCGCCATGACCCTTCAGATCGGTGATAAGATAACCCGGGGTCTGGGCACGGGGTCCAATGCCGAAGTGGGTATGGAGGCGGCCCTGGAAAATACCGATGCCATCATCGATGTTCTGGATGGGGCCCATATGGTTTTTATTACGGCCGGAATGGGCGGAGGCACGGGAACCGGAGCCAGCCAGGTAATTGCCAATCATGCCAGTTCCATGGGTATCTTGACCGTGGCTGTGATCACCCGCCCCTTTGAGTTTGAAGGGGAAAATAGAATGAGCGTGGCTGAACAGGGAATCAAAAATTTATCCGGAAGCGTCGATGCCCTGATTGTGATTCCAAATCAGCGGTTGTTTGAACTTGAGGATTCCGACCTGTCCTATAAGGAAGCCTATAAAAAGGTGGATGAAATCTTGCTGAAAGCGGTCAGGGGGATTTCAGATATCATCAACCATCCCGGCTATCAGAATGTAGATTTTGCCGACGTCCGCTCAGCCATGTCAGAAAAGGGAATGACCCTGATGGGTACCGGAGAAGCCAAGGGCGAGAACCGGGCAGAGGAAGCTTCCCGCAAGGCCCTGACTTCTCCCCTGCTGGATAATATTTCCATCAATGGAGCCACGGGAATCCTCTACAATATCACGGCTGCTTCCGATTTAAGTTTGAAGGAAATCGGAATCATTTCCGATATTATCAAGGAAAATACGGCTCCGAATGCCAAGATCAAATTCGGTATAGTGGATGATGAAAGAATGGAAGAAATGCTTCGGGTCACCGTTATTGCCACGGGGTTCAAAAAAGGCATTCAGCAAAGAAGTGAGGGCATGAAACCAATTTTTCTCAGTAAATCCAAGAGTCAAAAAAGCCCCCAGATGTCAACTGAAGAACCCGGACGGAAAAGGGACAGCGACCAGGAATATTTGTTCAAGACAGCTGAAAAGACCATTAATTTAACCGACCTGGAATATATCAATGAGGGGAATCTTCCCAGCCTGGCCCAGAATCCGGAAAATTATGACGATATTCTTGAGGTCCCCTCCTTTCAACGACCAAAAGTAACAGAAAAAAATGATTGAAATTAATATACTGATTAAGAATATTAAAGCACTGGTTAACCCGGCCCGAAATACTGTGGTCAGGGGGAATGATTTGAATTCTATCAAGATTTCCCATGATGTCTGGCTTGGTGCATCAGGGGAATTTATTTCATTTATTGGGCACCGGTCAGATTTCGAGAAGAATTGTAAACTATCTCCAGATGCAGTGGTTATTGACGGGGCTGAATTCGTGGCTTTCCCGGGGTTGGTGGATCCCCATACCCACCTGCCCTTTGCCGGTACCCGCCAGGATGAGTTCCGCCTCAAGCTTCAGGGTGTCAGTTATCAGGAGATTGCTGAAAAAGGCGGTGGCATCAAGGGAACGGTTCGAAGAACCAGGGAAATCTCCTATGATGATCTACTGGTTCAATGTGAAAAAAGACTGGATCAGATCCTGGCTTCCGGCACCACCACGGTTGAGGCCAAGAGTGGATATGGCCTGGATGAAACCACGGAAATGAAGCAACTGGAAGTACTGGAAGCCCTGGATTCATTTCATCCGGTTGACATTGTCCCCACTTTTTTGGGTGCCCATGAAATTCCGGAGGAATTCCGGGGAAAGAACAGGGAATACCTGAAATTTCTGGTGGAGAAGGTCATGCCCCGGGTAAAGGAACGCAATCTGGCTGAATTTGTGGATATTTTTTGTGAAAACGGTTATTTCTCTTATGATGAAGCCGAATATTATATTGACCGGGCATTGGAACATAATTTCAAAATAAAAATACATGGAGATGAATTCACTTCCAACAATGCGGCATTACTGGCAGTCAATAAAAAAGCAGTATCCGCAGAACACTTGATTGCCATGACCGGGGAAGAGATAGAGGCTATCTCAGCCTCGGATACTTCCTGTATTATTTTGCCGGGGGTATCCTTCTTTCTGAAACTGGATCAGTATGCCCCGGTCAGGAAAATTATTGATAAAAACGGTATTGTAGCCCTGGGAACTGATTTTAACCCCGGCAGTTCAATGGTTTCCTCTCAATTGTTCATTTTTTATCTGGGAATATATCTGCTGGGTTTAACCGTGGAAGAGGCGATTAATACGGTTACCATCAATGC
This sequence comes from Candidatus Aminicenantota bacterium, assembly GCA_030671465.1. Classification (GTDB taxonomy): domain Bacteria; phylum Acidobacteriota; class Aminicenantia; order UBA2199; family UBA2199; genus CAZOWT01. The sequence continues at coordinate 12,375 of DAOVIP010000009.1, forward strand.
GGCCTATGCCATTGATCGGCATCAGCAGGCGGGTTCGATCGCCCTGGGAAAAAAAATGGATGTGCTTTTAATGGACATTCCGGATTACAGTTACCTGGCCTATCACCTGGGTATCAATCCTGTTCATACGGTGATCAAGTCCGGAGAAGTGGTGGTTAGGAACAGGAAACTGGTTTATGGTAAATAAAGAAGGTGTGGGGTACATGGTGTACGGTATAAGGTTTTTCTTCGTCAAAGGTCAACAACAAAAAAAAAGAGTAACCGGAATATTTAAGGTCACCTCCTCCTTAAATATTTGTCAATCCTTATACCGTACGCCATTACCAATATAATAGATTGATGGATGAAAGTAAAGCAGACTGGAAAATGTTTTGACATTTGATTGAAGACGTGATATCTCTCCTGTGGAGAAGAAAAAATGATAAGAAAAGCGTCTGTGGCCGGGATATTTTATCCGGGTGATAGGCAAGCACTCCAGGCTGAGCTCGATCAGCTCATTCAATTCTCAGATACCAGGAAAAAAGTGGTGGGTCTGGTTTCACCCCATGCCGGATATGTGTATTCCGGGAGTTGTGCGGGAAAGGGATTTGGCCTGGTTGACGTTCCCGATTCGGTGATCATTATTGGTGTCAATCACAGGGGCCTCGGAGAGCCTTTAACCATTGATGGCCATGACCACTGGAATACGCCCTTGGGGGATTGTGAGATTGATGATGATTTGCGGTCAAGGTTGGTCGAAAACAGTGAGGTTTTTACCATTAATAGTCAGGCTGGCCTGGAAGAGCATTCCCTGGAAGTTCAGGTCCCCTTCATTCAGTACCTGAATCCCCGTGCCCGGATACTACCCATCATGGTTGCCTCCTTGGAGATCGATAGATTGATTCAGGCGGGAAGGGAAATTGGCGATTGCCTGAAAACTCAACGTTCGGT
>DAOVIP010000328.1 GCA_030671465.1 Candidatus Aminicenantota bacterium
CAAAGGAAAAATCATCGCTGAAAAAAAATTCATTGTAAAAAAGATTTAATCTCCATAGATGTTTACTTAAATTTGATCACGATAAAGGTGATATCATCCTCCTGAACTCTACCCTTACTCCATTTTTTACCTGCTTTATTCATTGATGCAATAATCTGGCCATAGGATTTTTTTATTGCTTCTTGGAATATTTTTTTTACCCTATCAATTCCCAACATCTCATCATCTTGGTTAAAAAGTTCTGTGAAGCCATCAGACATAAGAAGAAGTATATCACCTGATCCGATTCTGGTCTCAGTTTGATTATAAGAATAATTTGAGAATGCGCCCAAGGGGGGTCCTTTGATGCGGATTTCATCTATAGTTTGTGATTTTTTCTTGAATATTAAAGCAGGAGGCATGCCGGCTGTGGAAGCAATGATTTTATTTTTTTTGATTTTCAGGATCATCATTGCCATATATAAATGCCCCAGATTCATGCTTTTAATTATTTTGGAGCAGTCCTTAAAGAATTCTGGAATTTTTAATGATTCATTATAGGTACCGAATAGACTTTTAATTGCAGTTACCATTGTACCGGCTTTCATTCCGTGCCCAGTGGCATCACCGATAACTACTGTTAATGTACTATCTTTTCCCAAATGAAAATCATAATAATCTCCGCCAACCTCAGTTGCGGTTTTCATGAAAACCTCAATTTCACAAAAATCATGCTTGGGAATCTTTTGAGGTAACATAGACAGTTGCAAATTTCGGGCTTCTTCGAGCTCCCTGGTCTTCCGTACATTCTCAGCTTCAAGCAAGCGCTTTTCAATTTCTCTTTGCCTGGCTTGGCGTTCCTGCAAAAGGTTTTTTTCTGAGAGTTTTTTTACCTGGATCAATTGTTTTTTTAAGTCTTTATTGATTCTCGAAAACTGAGAGGAAAGATAAATAGACATACAGATTATAAAAACAGTTCCGCCATATGTATAAACCCGGTAGTAGCTCCGGGGAGGCTCAGTAATATGATTTATTATCATGTAGATGATAACATCGAATACTTGATAAACGGACAGTAGTGCCAGGGTAATGAGCCCGATTAATATAATCCAAATCTCCTTTTTTTCTTTGGGCCAGTTAATTATAAAAGATCTAATACATTCCAGGATTACAATAAAGGTGAATAAAAATAGTCCATAATTGATTATTCCCAATGGTTTAAATACACCCCAGATTCCCATGGTTGCTGCAATCAAGATAAAATAAAGATATCTCTTGGGTATTTTTGAGTATATAATGGAATAGGTTGTCAGCAAAAGGAAGGAAATTGTAATGGTATTTAGAAACGGTCCTATTCTGTAGTAAAATATTATTTCTCCTGGATCGGTAATTAAATATCTTTGCATAATCGAATAAAATAAAGCAGCAAAACCAGCTAAACAAAAAAAATAGAATAGATTTTCTCTTAACTGGGGATAAAATAAAAAAAGAAAGAGGTGCAAAAAAGCTAAAACTGAAGGTATTGCCAGTAATAAGATTTTATGCTTGTTAATAAAAATTTTAAATTCGTTTATACGGGACATCCCTTTTTTTAAATCCATGAACCTAAGTTGAAAACCAGAGTCAAATCCTAGGTTCTGCTGAGATTTCCCGGATTTATTTGCATATCGGACAGCAATAACCTGCTTGGAATGATTATCAAATGTAAAGGCTTCCCATCTGCTCTTGTCTGAAATCTTTTTGTTTGGTATTGGAGCTCCTATCTGGCCAAATCGGTGAATAAGTTTTTCATTTAAATAAACTTCTGAAGCCCCCAGATGCCGGATGTAAATGATGGCGGATTTTCCCTTGAGGTTGTCTTCAATATGGAAGTGGCACCTGAACCATCCTTTTCCGGTCCATCTTTTTTTTATAATTTTTTTTAAGTCGCTTGAAATATTCAGGTTTTCCCAAGACTTATCGTCATATTCCATCTTTGACCACTGTTCATTATCGCCGGGGGAATATTTCCAGTTCCATTCCTGGGTTAGATGGAATTCTTCTGGTTTTTCGGTCAAAAGATTTTGATTTAAAATTTTTTCTGCTTGTATTTGTATCGAAAGGAGCATGATTATGAATGGAATAAAAATAAAAGTGTTTTTAAATCTTAAAATCATTTGATAGAAGATTTTAACCTTACCCAATTTCATTAAAGAAATTTTAAGATAAAAGGACAAAAATTTCAAATATCTTATCGGTTTAAAAATTATAAGAATTGTTGGTGTTGAACCGATTGTTTTTTGAAAAAAGATGGTCAAAATTATTGTTTATTGCTTGGTTTAATTTGGAAACTGAAATTCCCTTGATTTCAGCGATTTTCTCGGCCACCAGTTTAACCCTCAGGGGATTGTTGACTTTTCCCCGAAAGGGGTCCGGTGACAGATAAGGGGAATCGGTTTCGGTAAAGATTCTATCCAGGGGAATCTCTCTTACAATATCCTGTAATTCGGTGGCTTTTTTAAAGGTAACGATACCGGATATCGAAATATAATATCCCCGGTTAAGGATCTCCCGGGCCTGATCCCGGCTGCCGCTGTAGCAATGAAAAATTACCGGAAGCGAAAATTTTTCCGATTCCAGAATTTTAAGGACCCTGTTCTCGGCCTCCCGGGCATGAATGACCAAGGGAAGATTCAGTTCGGCGGCGATTGCAATTTGTCTCTTGAAAACATTTAACTGGTTTTCCGGAGTGGAATGATTATAGTGATAATCCAGGCCGGTTTCACCGATGGCAATGGCCCGCTGGTTTTCTACATAGGAAATGATGGCCCGCTCTATATCCGGGTGATATTGATCCGCATGGTGGGGGTGGATGGCAATAATACAGAAGATATTTTCATGAAGCTTGAGAATATCCCGGGTTTTCTCAAGGGATCCGATTTCACAGGGTTCGGTGACCGTAACGATAGCGGAGAATCCCGAATCGAAGCATTCGTGGATGATCCGGGAACGGGTGTTATCATATGCCGGATCATCCAGGTGGCAGTCGAAACCCATAAAATTCATG
>DAOVIP010000213.1 GCA_030671465.1 Candidatus Aminicenantota bacterium
AAAGCCCTATACCAGGCTTACAAGAAATCCACGACTCCCTATGTGATCACGGTTGATTCGGATACCCGTCTGGATCCCAACGCTATCCGGGAAATCATCTCCCCGCTCATCTTGAATGAAAAAATCGGAGCGGTAACCGGCCGGATTAAAATCTGGAACAGCAGTGCTAACCTGTTCACCAAAATGCTGAATGCCCATTTTGCCATGGCCTTTGATTTTACCCGGGCCGTTCAATCCACCTTTTCCAGCGTTTTTTGTCTGTCCGGGGCCTTTTCCGCCTACCGCAGTGAAGTGCTTCATCAGGTGCTGGAAAAATGGTTGAATCAAAAATTTTTAAATAAATATTGTACCTACGGAGAAGACCGCAGCCTGACCAACCTTATTTTGCGTAGCGGGTTCGGGACCTTTTACCAGAGGAAAGCCTATGCCTTCACCATCATTCCGGTTCAGCTCCAAAAAATTCTGAAAATGCTGACCCGCTGGGCCCGCAGTAATATCAGAGAAAGTATCATTTTTTCTAGCTTCATGCTGAGTGAAAAGAGAAAGGGCAACCGAATTCTCCCTTTTCTTGAATTCTTCTCCACGGTTTCCTTGCTGATCCTTCATTTCATCTGGTTTTACTATTTTCTATTTTCAGGTTTCATTGACAGTCACCTGATTTTCAGGATCCTGGCCTATTCCATACTCTTCGGATTTTTCTATATGCTTTACTATTTAAGGATCGAGGGCAAGAGGGACTTTCCCTATGTCCTCATTTTTTCCATATTCAGCAGTATTTTCACCATCTGGATATTTACCACTGCCGGGCTGACCATTACCAAAAAAAGCTGGTCAACCCGCTAATTTTTCAGTCTGGTTAAAAAAATTCAAATCTGATAATATCTTTGCTTTTCAATTGAAATCTGATCACCTTTTTGCTATATATGAAGCATGGAAGATACAAAAATACTGGTCATTGATGACGAGAAGAATATTCTGGAATCCATTAAAATGGTTCTGGCCTACGAAAGTTACCAGGTAGATACCTGCAGCAGCGGCCTGGACGGCATGGAGTTATTTAAGACCCTGAATCCCGATATCGTATTGCTGGATGTGAAAATGCCGGGCTTTGATGGTATCGAGGTATTAAAGAATTTAAAAAACATCAACAAATTGTCCGAAATAATCATGATTTCAGGCCATTCCGGCATTCAGGAAGCTTTGGAAGCGTCCCGGCTGGGTGCCTTTGATTTTCTGGAAAAACCCATATCCAGGGAAAAATTACTGCTTACGGTCCGCAATGCCTCTGAAAAGGTGAACCTTCTCAAGGAGAACTACAACCTGAAAGGAATCAGTGAAAAAAAATATGTTCTGATCGGTGAATCACCGGTGATGAAAAAGCTAAAGGAAACCATCCAACGAGTGGCCAAAAGCGATTCAACCGTGCTCATCTTCGGCCATAGCGGAACCGGTAAAGAATTGATTTCACGGAACATTCACCACTTTTCCCGGAGAAAGGATAAAAAGTTTGTCCAGGTCAACTGCGCTGCTATTCCGGATGAATTGATTGAAAGTGAATTGTTCGGTCATGAAAAGGGCTCTTTTACAGGGGCCTATGAAAAAAAAATCGGAAAGTTTGAAAATGCCCACCGGGGAAGCATTTTTCTGGATGAGGTGGGTGATCTCAGTTTGAAAGCGCAGGCAAAAGTACTGCGGGTACTGGAAGAAGGCGAAATCCAGCGAGTCGGTTCCGCAGAGATCAAAAAAGTCGATGTCCGGGTCATTTCAGCCACCAATAAAGACCTGAAGGAAGAATTAAAAAAGGAAAATTTCCGCGATGACCTGTATTTCAGACTCAATGTGGTTCCGGTGTACTGCCCCTCCCTCATTGAAAGAAGGACAGATATTCCGCTGCTCATCAACCATTTTATCGAGTATTTTTCCGAGGAAAACAATTACAAAAAGAAGTCATTTTCAAAAAAAGCACTGGACATGATGATCAACTATACCTGGAAAGGCAATGTACGGGAATTGCGCAACCTGGTGGAACGGCTGTTAATCATGTCCGAAAACAAAACCATAACCGAAAATGATTTACCGGATTATTTTCAGGTAGAGGAAAAAACCCATGAATTTTCATTTCAAAATATCACCTCCTGGAAACAGTTCAAACAGCAATCGGAAAAACATTTTCTGGAAGAAAAACTGAAGGAATTCAGCTTCAACATTGCCAGGACCGCCCGAGAAATCCAGTTGCCCCGGAGCAATTTGTATAAAAAAATCGAATTTCTTGGTATAATCATACCGGATCATTCGGAAGCAGATGAAGGATCACCGGGATCCTGAACCGGGTAACCGGTCCGGGATACCGGAGGAAAGTCCGGGCTCCGCAGGGAAGGATGGTTCCCAACCGGAACTGCTTGCCATAGGGCAAGTAAGGAAAGTGTCACAGAGAACAGACTGCCCGGTGGCCGGCGGAATTTCCGCCATTACCGGGTAACGGTGAAAAGGTGAGGTAAGAGCTCACCGTTTTGGCTGGCGACAGCCGGAACTGAGATAAACCCCATCCGGAGCAAGGCTAAACAGAGGGCGCTAAGGCTTTCCCGGCCAGCCCCGGGTTAGCTGCTTGAGCGGTTAAGCGATTAACCGCCCAGATAAATGATCCTTTACAACAGAACCCGGCTTACAGTCTGCTTCCGATGATCCGTTTTCTTATTATATCTGGTAATTTAAAAAATAGTCTGATTCCAGTTTGTAATTATTGCAGCAAAAGAGCATGGGGTCAGGTCTAAAGAATAAAGATTTGTCGGTAATGTTTTTCAGCCCAGTACTCGATGTCGAATTTCCTTGTTCACTCTTTCCACCATTTTTTTCATTTCCTTATTCTTCTTAATTTCTTTACCAAAATACCTCGCTAATTCAGATACAGCTCCATAATCCATCTTCATTAACTCTCCAATGTCACGAAGGCTCATCCCAGTGTGTTTGCGTAACATATATATAAAAAGCTTACGATACGGATTTCCCCGTTTCCTACTTTTTATCTGATCCTCACCGATTCGAAACTCCCTCATGATAATCTCCATAAGATTTTCTGCACTCAATCTCCGGAATTCCTTTACTTCACGAACCTCCCGATCTCTCAGATCATGTTTAACTACACCAGCCAAAACCCGGCGTATGAATCCTGTACTCCCCAGTATTGAATTGATACCATACACTTCTTCGTTTCTTATTTCTTTCTCATCTCTCAATAAATCCATAACATATTTCTGATATTTCCTTTTTGTTTTGAATTTTTCAAGAATATCAAATACATACAAAAAATGAGGTGGCTTTGATTTTCCAGAATAGCACCGGAAACTGCTCCAGAGGTATGCTTCAGGATCTTTCACTATCCCTGCTCGTACAGGGTTTAGATGGATATATGCACTCAACACAAGGATATATTCATCCTTTTCAACCAGAATCGCCTTATAGCGGCCTTGAAAAATGGAACCAATAAGTTTGTATTTACTCCGATACCAATTCGCATAACTGGCATTTAAATCATGCATCGCTTTGGATAGATTTGCGTCGGGGGTTTCAATAAGAAGGTGATAATGGTTACTCATCAACACATATACATGGATTTTTAATCTGTGTCGTTCTACTGTTTGTTCTAGCTTTTCTAGGAATTTCTTCCTGTCCAAGTCTCTACGGAAAATGTTTTCTCTTCGATGTCCCCTGGAAACGACATGATAAAATGCATGTTCATATTCAATCCGAATTGGCCTAGCCATAAATATATTTTAACACAAAATGAATTTTAATTCTTTATTCTTTAGACCTGACCCCACTTATGTTATGACCCCACTTACACTTACTTACCACTTATGCTTATTTTACTGATTTTCACAGATCAAAACTGATTCTATATTCATAAATCTTCATATCTATATATGAGTCAATGATGAATAGATGGTTATTATTGACATAGATATTATCACAAAAAACACTTAACTTTTTGAAAGCAATAATCTTACCAGATTTATTAAAAATCAATAAACAAAATCTATCTGTACTTTCTTCATTAAAATTTTTGGGTAATATTGTTTTCAGACTAGATCCCTCATATACATAAAAAGTCTTTTTTTCTAATTCTGATTTTGGTCTTGTTGTAACCACAAGATAAATCCGTCCTTGGTCATCAACTGATAATCCAGCTGACACTCTTTCTTTTCGTTTGCCAGTTATATTGATCTTATTATTAAAATTATTAAAACTCACATGAGGTGCCTTAAATGGCATCTCGAAGATCACATTCATTAATAATTTTCCTTTATAAGAATATTTCTGGTATAAAGGTGTTGCAT
>DAOVIP010000191.1 GCA_030671465.1 Candidatus Aminicenantota bacterium
ACACGCAATTGCCAAATTAAAAGCAATACTGAAACTTCCCAACAACAACAGAATAGACCAGATCAAATCATACCTGGAATCCCTGGTTTCCATCATTTCGTTCTTCAATTATCAACTCCATTTCATACTGGTTTAATTATGCACATATTAGAAAATGTTTCAATATCCTCAGCGCTCTCAGCTTGTTTCAGTGGCTCGGTTTTCCCCGCTCTTCCATTTCAAAATGGGTCTAGCCCGGATGTCTGGCCTAAAGGGGCCAGGTCCCATCATCTCTGCGCTTTTTCAACAGTATCTCAATAGCATCCTCCATTCGAGTGTCATAATCCACAGCTCCATGGAGCCGATTTTTCAATTTTCAATCTGAGTACTATTGTTGACATCCTTTCGGTCCTTGAATATGATGGGGTTTGGATTCGAAACGGGATTGCCCGTTTTACCCGGACGATAGTACGAGGAGGCAAACAATGGATATAAAGTTGCTCAGCATTTACACCGGAGGCATTCTGTCGCTATTGATGGTTATCTTTCATGTTCAGTTTCCAAAATTATTCAAATGGAAAATCGATTTCAGACATACATCTGCAGCCAACAAAAAAATCCTTTATACCATCCATGCGGCGTTATTCCTTTTATTTTCGGGATATGCGTTCATTTCATTGGTCTATGCCCGGGAACTGGCCGACAGCACCGGTCTGGCCTTGGGAATCAATCTCAGTTATGCCCTGTTCTGGCTGTGGAGAACCATTTGGCAGATCACCTATTTCAAACCGGATAAAAAGGACCGGTTTCGAACCATACATCTGGTATTGATCGCCATCTTTTTCATACTGTTCATTTCTTATTCTCTTCCAATTTTTTTCAGATTTTTATAAAACAATATTCATGAAAGCCGGCATTCCCTCCCATAGAGTTTGAGTTCGTACAGCTTCATTCAAAAATAAAAAAAAAGACGAAAATACGTTTTTTTGTTCTGATTTTTATGATAAAATCTCAAATCAGATCATGGTGAATCATGGAAAAATTTGAACTGGATCTCAACCAAGAGGCGCTCGCCCGTCGAAAGACCAAAAATCCATCGGACAAAAAAAACCAGATCAGCCTGATGCGGGTCTATTGCAAGGGCTGCGGTCTGTGTGTGGATATTTGTCCCACCGGCACTCTGCAGCTGGAGGACAACCATGAAAGCAAATACGGGACCTCGGCCAGGATCGATGCGCCGGAATACTGCATCGGCTGTGAAATGTGTGAAATGCGCTGCCCGGATTTTGCCATATTCGTGAATTACGAGGAGAAAACCGGGTAAATGAAACAGCGGCAGGTTTTGCAGGGAAACACCATCGTGGCCAAGGCAGCCATAGCTGCCGGCTGTGATTTTTTTGCCGGCTACCCCATTACCCCCTCCAGCGAGATCGCCCAGTTCATGTCTATGGAAATGCCCCGGCTGGGTTATGATTTTATTCAAATGGAGGATGAAATTTCCTCGCTGGGGGCCTGCATCGGGGCCTCATTGGCCGGCAAGAAAGCCATGACTGCCACCAGCGGACCGGGATTCTCGCTCATGCAGGAACACCTGGGTCTGGCCGTGATGGCTGAGATTCCGATTGTTATTGTCAATGTCATGCGGGGCGGACCATCCACGGGTATGCCCACCAAACCTTCCCAGTCCGATATCATGCAGACCCGCTGGGGAACCCATGGTGACCATCCCATCATTGTCGTTTACCCTGCCTTTGCCAGTCAACTCTTTTCGGAAACCATCCGGGCCTTTAACCTGTCCGAAAAATTCTGGAATCCAGTCATCATCCTGCTGGACGAGGTGATTGCCAAGGCCCGGGAGGATATCGCCCTGCCCAGAAAAAAGGATTTAAACATTTACTGGGAAAAAACCAAACAGATCGAAGATTTGAACATCTATGACCGGGAAATCGGTCAGAATCCCCCCCGGGTTGATTTTTTTAAAAAATACCCCATTCATATCGACAGTCTGGAACACGACAAGCACGGCTGGCCCACCACCGACCCCAAAATTGTGGATAAAATGCAGACTCTTAGGATGCAAAAAATATACAATTACCTGGATGAAATTATTACTCACGAGGAATATTACCTGGATGATGCAGAGATCATGGTCTTCAGTTTCGGAATTTCGGCCCGGTCCTCTCTGGCTGCGGTAGAAATGGCCCGGGAGCAAGGAATCAAAGTGGGTTTGTTCCAGGCCCTGACCATTTGGCCCTTTCCCAAGCTATTGCTCCGGGAAAAATTCAAGAAAATCAAAAAGATCCTGGTAGTGGAGATGAACATGGGCCAGACTATTTATGAGATCGAGCGAACTGCTACCGATGATGTGGAACGCCAGGCCCTGCTGCGAGCCAACGGAGTGCCCTTCACCCCCACCGAAGTCCTGGAAGCCATCAAGCGGTTTAAAAAATGAGAGATTACGAACGATATATCCGTTACCGCACCTTCCCCACTCCCTGGTGTCCGGGCTGCGGAGATGGTATTATTCTCAAGGCCATTGCCATGGCCTTCTCGGAATTGAAAATCCAGCCGCAGGATATCGTAGTGGTGGCCGGTATCGGCTGTTCAGGAAGGTTACCCACCTTTTTCAACACCAATACCCTGCACACCACCCATGGCCGTGCCCTGACCTTTGCCACTGGCATCAAACTGGCCAAACCGGATAAGACCGTGGTGGTGATATCCGGGGATGGCGATGCACTGGCCATTGGCGGCAACCATCTTATCCATGCCGCCCGCCGAAACATCGGTATCAAAATGATCCTGATCAACAACGGTATCTACGGCATGACCGGGGGCCAGGTCTCCCCCCTCACTCCCCAGAAGTTCATTACCGAGACCACCCCTTACGGGAATATCGAACCCAAATTCGATACCGTCAACCTGCTCAAGGCTTCCAAGGCGTCTTTTGTGGCCCGGGAAACCGTCAACCGGCCGATCCCGCTCAAACAGGTCATTAAAAAATCCTTTCAGCACAAGGGTTTTTCCGTGGTGGAAGTCATCAGCAACTGCCATATCAATCTGGGCCGCAAGAACAACATGAAAGACCCCATTGCCATGTCCAGGTGGATTGCTGACAAAACCGTCACCCAGGCTCAGTTTGAAAAAATACCTGTCCAGGAACAGAATACCAAGTACCCGGTGGGCATTTTTGTAGAGGACAAGGAACGTCTGGAATATACCGAGTTGTACTACAAGCATATCGTACCCACCACCCAGGCCGAAACCATCAAAGCCAATTCCACGGCCAAAAGGCAAAAAAAATGAGCCGCTATGAGATCCGATACGGAGCAGTGGGCGGACAGGGCCTGTTAACCGCCGGCGCCCTGCTGGTTAACATTGCAGTGACCAAAGAAAACAAATATGCAGTGGAAAGCCCCACCTATACCGCCAGTGTGCGGGGGGGAGCCACCAAAGTCGATATTATCATTTCGGATAAAAGAATCCTCTTCCCCCAGGCCAATGCCATTGATTTCTTCGTCTGCACCGAGCAGAAGCCATTTGACCTGTATAAGGAGCGGCTCAAGGATGATGCCATTGTCATCATTGATACCCACCTGGTCAAAGAGGTAGGGAATCCCCGCAACTGGAAACTGATGCGCATCCCTCTGGTCTATGAAACCAAAAAACAACTGGGAAATATTGTGCTCACTTCCGTGGTGACCCTTGCTCTGACCCAGAAAATCACCGGGATCATCGGCTACCGGAACATGGTGGATTATGTCCGGGAATGGGCCCCGCAGGACTATATCGATTTGAATTTAAAGGCCATTGAGGTAGGTCGGGAACTGATAAAATGAATTTCGTCAAGGAATTGAAATGGCGGGGCCTGATCCACGATATCATGCCCGGCACCGAAGAAAAATTGAGTCGGGGCATGGCAACTGGATACATCGGCTATGATCCCACTGCCCCATCACTGCATATCGGAAGCCTGGCCCCCATCATGATGCAGGTATTGTTTCAGAGAGCCGGACACAAACCCATTGTCCTGGTCGGGGGTGCTACCGGCATGGTAGGCGACCCCTCGGGACGGTCCGAAGAGCGCCCCTTGCTGGCCATCGATGAAATCCGCTACAACCAGGAGCAGATCAAGAAACAGCTGGAGAAATTCCTGGATTTTGAAAAGGGTAAAAATGCAGCCGAAATGGTCAACAACTATGACTGGTTCCGGGGAGTGGAATTTTTAAACTTCCTCCGGGAGGTGGGCAAGCACCTGACTATCAACTACATGTTGGCCAAGGAATCGGTCAAGCAGCGCCTGGAAAAGGGCATTTCTTTTACCGAGTTTTCCTATCAGCTGCTTCAGGCCTATGATTTCTACTGGCTTTACCAGAATAAAAACTGCATATTCCAGATGGGTGGCTCCGACCAGTGGGGTAATATCACCGCTGGCACCGAACTCATTCGCCGCAAGGCATCCGGAGAGGCTTTTGCCCTGACCTGCCCGCTCATTACCCGTTCGGATGGAAGCAAGTTCGGAAAATCCGAGGGCGAAAACATCTGGCTGTCCGCTGACATGACCTCCCCCTATAAATTCTATCAATACTGGCTGAACTGTCCGGATTCAGATGCGGTTGAATACATTAATAATTTCACCCTCTTATCCAGGGAGGAAATTAAAGGATTGGTCCGGGAACATAAAAAAGCCCCCCACTTAAGGGTGCGTCAAA
>DAOVIP010000190.1 GCA_030671465.1 Candidatus Aminicenantota bacterium
AAGGCAATTAGATTTGAATTTTCATTTAGATCCGGTGAAAACATTTGAATTCCCTCAACAAGCTCGTTGAACAACCTTTTTTCTATCTGAATGATTTCTTCTTCTGCTTTTAAGATTTTATCCTCTAAATCTTTTAACTCCTCGGTAATGAATCTCTCGGAATTCACCAATGTCTGTTTTCTGATATAGCGAGGGGGAATCAATTTCAAATGGGTTTTGGTCACCTCGATGAAGTATCCGAAGATTTTATTATATTTTATTTTAAGCGAAGGGATGCCGGTTTGTTCCTTTTCGGTATTTTCCATGGCTGAGACAATCTCTTTGGCATTGCGGCTGATATTCCTCAACTCATCGAGTTCTTTATTATATCCCGGTTTAATAAAATTTCCTTCGTTCAGATTATTGGAAGGATCATCCATTATGACCTCAGCGATCAGTCCAACCACATTCTCCAGTGGTTTTATCCCGGTTTGGCATGACTTCAGGATTTCCGAACTCATATTTTCTATTTCATTCTTAAGCCCGGGAAGGACCAGCAATGTTTCTTTTAATTTTAATAAATGCGAGGGCAATACAATATTCAATGAGATCTTTGAATTCAATTTGGCTAGGTCACTGAAGTCCTTTAATCTTTTCCTGACCTCTGTCCGGGCAATCAAATTGTGTAAAAGTTCATCAACACCATCGAGTCTCCTGACAATCTCCTTTTTTTCAATCAAGGGATATGACAACCACTTTTTCAGCAATCGCTTTCCCATCAGGGTAAGGGAAAAATCAACTGCACCGAACAAACTTCCCGTTTTTAATCCTGATCTCAAATTCAATAATATTTCAAGGTTTTTAAAGGAAATCGAATCAATGATAAGATGGTTCTCATCCGGAATAAATTTTATGGTTGAGATATTCTTAAGCGCTGTTTTTCGAACCGATCGAAGATACTTCAGCAGAACACCGGCAGCAATTACCGAAGATTTATCACCCTTTAATCCCAGACCCTCGATGGTTTCGAGCCCAAAGTGATCCTTTAATATGTGTTCACATTCCAGGTTATTGAATTCAAAGTCCGGCAACTCATTAACCAATATATTGGAAATTTCAGGGAAAAATCCGCATATTTTATCCAGTTGCTTCACATAACTCTCCGCCACAACCAATTCCCGGGGAAACTTCTTGTAAAATTCATTTAAAAACAGATCAAAATGGGAGATATCGAAGCGTCTCACCTCAAAATCAGAAGCCGAAATATCAATGGAAGCGATGGAAATAATTTTATCTTTTTGGAAAATAGAAACCACAAAATTATTTAATTCAGAATCATCAATCTCAATCTCCAGGGCAGTAGCCGGCGTTAGAACACGCGTTACTTCCCTCTTCACAATACCTTTTGACAAAGCGGGATCTTCAACCTGGTCACAAATTGCCACCTTGTAACCCTTTTTCAGTAACTTCAGGGCATAATTATCCCGGGCATGATAGGGAATACCACACAAGGGCACTGAATCCTTTTTGTTCTTATTCCGGCTGGTGAGCACAACTTCCAATATTGGAGCAGCCACCCGGGCATCATCAAAAAACATTTCATAAAAATCACCCATTCTGAAGAATAAAATGGTATCCGGATACTGCTTTTTTATCTGAAAATACTGCTTGAGCATGGGGGTGACAGTTGGATTTTCCATTTTGAGATTATAACACAATTGAACCAGGTTGGTAATTTCATTAAGTATGGAAAAAAAGCATTTTCTTTGATATACTTCCAGTGATGAGACAGCAAGAGGATCATATTTCAATTGAGTTCATGAGTGATCTGAAATTTACTGCCTTCAGTGTTCTGGTTCTGGGTTATTTGAAAAACTTTTTAAACATAGACGAAGAGAACTTTTTTAAAATCGAAATTGCACTCAGAGAAGTCATAAATAATGCTATTTTACATGGAAACAAATCCAGTCCGGATAAGAATGTGTTTGTCAAATTTGTCTGGAAAAAAAAACACCTTCGCATTTGTGTCCGGGATCAAAATAAACAGAAAGTCAACTTTGAAGAAATAAACAAAAAACTTAAAAACAATAACATTTTATCATTCAAGGGCAGAGGTATATTGATCATGGAAAGTTATATGGATAAGGTTGAGTTCAAATCCTCCGATCATGGAAGCGAGATCATCATGGAAAAGCATATATGAAAGATGAAGCAAACGATATAAACATCTTATCACTGGATACTTCCTCAAAAAATAGTTCAATCTCAATTGCCCGGGGAAATGAGATTATTACTGAATACAATTTTGTTTCTGACAACCAGCTTTCTTCCATGTTGATTCCGGCCATCGAATTCGTACTCAACACAGCCAAATTGAAACTGACCGACATTGACGTTTTTGGGGTGGGAATCGGACCCGGTGTTTTTACTGGAATCCGGATTGGTCTTTCAACCCTGAAGGGACTCATATACGGGAAAAAAGTACCAGTGCTTCCGGTGATTACCTTGAAAGCCATAGCCTATAAATACAACCAAGCCAATACATTGTTAATTCCCCTGATAGATGCCAAGAGAGATGAGGTCTTTATTGCCGGCTATGAATTTACAAACGGTTCTTTAAAAGAGATCATTGCACCGGGTCTTATTCACATAAGTGATCTAAAACCCAAATTGAAAAATTTCAATCATTTTCAATTCATTGGTGACGGAGTGGATATTTTCAAGAAATACCTAAAAGAAGATTTCCCGAACAGTAAATTACTTTTCCGCTCATCATTCCTTGCAACCGAAATATGCCGGATTTCTTTTCAGGAATATCTGGCACAGAACTATAATATGGATTTAAAAACCATAAAACCATTTTATATAAGAAAGCCTGATGCCGAAACTGAAATTGAAAGAAATTAAGATAAAAATCGGAAAAACCCGCAATAAAAACCTGGATTCTATTATTAATATAGAAAATCAAATTACACCTTTCGGGATGAAAAAATCCCAATATGCGGATGAATTGTTGAATCCCATATCCCATTTTTATGTGGTCTGTATACCGAAGACAGATGAAGTGGTCGGTTATGTCATTTTCTGGATGATTGAAAAATTGATTGAAATTCACCATATTGCTGTCAGCCCCAAGTACCAAAAAATGGGAATCGGCCACGCTCTCATGAAGTTCATATTGGACCAAGCCCGTCAAAATGAAATCCCGGAAATCTATCTTGAGGTACGAAAATCAAATATGGGGGCCATTCAATTCTATCAACGATTCGGATTTAAAAAACAGGGAACAAGAAAGGAATACTATCAAAATCCTGTTGAAGATGCTCTTATTTACAAAAAAAAATCAAAAATTCAATTCAGGGAAATTAATACCACTTTTAAAAATCGATCGCGGGATTCAGATTGGGGCAAGAACATTTAGTCCAAATAATGAATATCCGAATCTTCCATGATCTGCCGATCAATCCTTTCCTTCTCTTGTTTCCAGTAATCCAATCCGACAGAAAAAAACATATCGATGAAATCAGGATCAAATTGCTTTCCCGAAGATTCCTTTAATTGCCTGGTGGCAATCTCAAATGAGAGTGCATCCCGGTATGGTCTTTTAGAAGTCATGGCATCGATTGAATCAGCGATTGTAAATATTCTGGAT
Source organism: Candidatus Aminicenantota bacterium (assembly GCA_030671465.1). Classification (GTDB taxonomy): domain Bacteria; phylum Acidobacteriota; class Aminicenantia; order UBA2199; family UBA2199; genus CAZOWT01. The sequence continues at coordinate 3,632 of DAOVIP010000190.1, forward strand.
CCCAGAGGAATTTGATCACCTTTCAGTCCCTTAGGATATCCGGTACCGTTGTATTTCTCATGATGATACAATACGATTAGAGAGATCTCTTCCAAAAACTTTATCTTGTGTAATATTTGATATCCGATCTGGGGATGGGTTTTCATGATTTTCCATTCTTCCGGGGAAAGCTTGCCTGGTTTTCTCAGTATGGCATCGGGAATTCCAATCTTTCCGATGTCATGAAGAATCGCTCCGTATTCCAAAACTTTCAATCTACCGTTATCCTTTATACCCGCAATATTGGCCAACTTCAGGGTATAATTGACCACCCTAATGGAATGGCCACTGGTTTCTGTATCCCGGGTATCCAGGGCTGTTACCATGGCTCTCAGGGTAAACCTATAGGCCTTATCAAGCTCCTGAAGTGCATTTCTGAGTTCAACTGTTCTTTCTTCAACTTTTCGCTCCAGCTCTCTCTGATATTCCTGGTTTTCCAAAATGAGCTTTCTCTTTTCAATGGCCTTTTTTGCCGTCAAGGCCACTTCCTGCAGTTTAAAAGGTTTGGACACATAATCATATGCCCCCTTGGACATTGCCGAAATCGCCGACTCAATATCCTTCACTGCGGATATCATCACCACAATCACATCGTCATCTATTGTTTTGACTTCATCGAGTAGTTCAAGGCCTGTTTTCCCCGGCATGCGAATATCAGACATCACCAGGTCGAAATCATTATGTTTCTTAAATTTCTCCAGGGCATCAAAAGCATCATGCGCCAAAACGCATTCATATCCTTGAGAGTTCAAAAAATCTCCCACCAGTTCTCTTATATCGACTTCATCATCAGCGATGAGGATCTTTCCCTTACTCATATCAAACCTATTACCTGATTAAAAGTGTATGCCTTCTATAAGAAATTGTTTTAAAAAAAATCAATTTTCGGCCAATTTTTTTAACTGATCAACTTTATCAAGCCGCTCCCAAGGAAAGGTATCTCTTCCGAAATGTCCAAATGCAGCTGTCTTCCTGTATATGGGTCTTTTTAAATTCAACTCCCTGACAATATCTGCTGGTTTCAGAGGAAACACTTCTCTGATAAATCCAATAATCTTTTCTTCA
>DAOVIP010000292.1 GCA_030671465.1 Candidatus Aminicenantota bacterium
AATTTTTCAATATAGTCAATATATTCTTTTGGAGCCGATTTGATTTTTATCCCCAGTTTATTGGCAATATTGTCTGATTTGTCTTCCGGACAAATGAGCATCCACTTGACATCACCGGTGATGTCAAAGAGCTCATCCCCGGCCGCAATGAGTATGGAGACGCCTTTTTGATCTGGAACCGAATCGGAAGTAACCAAAAGCAGGCCTCCGGCAGAAACGTTTCCGGTTAAGCCCACCTGTTCAAAGTTATTGGCGCTGATATTGACCAGCAAGTTTTTCTTGATTCTCTTTTCAACCCGTTGCTTGGATTGAGTATTCATTTTTGCAGACATTTTCTTCAAGACTGTAAACCAAATAAAACCAATTTAATTCCAGTTTATATAAACCTTTACTTTTTAAAATTGTGCATATTTGATGCCAGACAGGGAAAAAGGCCTGATAAGGCTCGTTTATCCGGCAGTAAGCAATCGAACTGATATTCATTCTGGGAAACTGGATAAAACAGGACAAATAAAATGGGTAAAAATTATACGATCCTGAACTTAAATTCATAGTTGCATCCGTCCTGAAAACAAAAACATTATTGGGAAACCACCTTTCGGGGAATGCAGGGATTAATTCGGGACAGTATTTCATAATGAATCGAACCGCTCAAGTTGGCCAGATATTCGGCATCAAGTTTTTCCCCCTTCTCTATTCCGATCAACAATACCCGGTCCCCTTCTTTTACGTTTTTGATATGGGTCACTTCGGCCATCATCATATTCATGCAGATCCGTCCTCTGACCGGGGCCCTTGAATCCCTGATCAAAATATTGGAGATATTGGACAGTCGGCGATCGTAGCCATCATAGTATCCAACCGGGATTACAATCATGCGGGAGCGGCTGAAGGTCTGATAGGTCAAACCATAGCCGATATACCTGCCTTTTTCAATGGATCTGACCTGAGCCACTTTTGACACCCAGCTTAAAACCGGTTTTAAATCGATTTTCTCTTTGTTTTTTTCAATGTAGGAAATATAGGTTTGCTTGGAGGGCCAGTAACCGTAGGCAGATATTCCCACGCGAACCATGTCAAAGTAAGTTTGCGGAAACAGCAGCGCGGATGCCGAACAGGAAAAGTGCCGGAGAATCTTTCGGGTTCTAACTTGAGCCAACAGTTCATTGAACAATTCCAGTTGGTGTTCGGCACAGGAGTGATCGGTTGTATCTTCGATATTGGCAAAATGGGAATACAGACCTTTGATTTCAATGCTGGTTTCATTCGACTGGTTCAACAATCCTTTGATCTCCTGAAGCTCCATTCCCAGACGCGAGGTGCCGGTATCCATTTTCAGGTGAACCAGGGCTGTTTGCCTGACCTTGTGGGAAAATTGCCTGACCCTTTTCATATAGTCCAGGGAGGGAACCACTATTTCAAATTTCTGCTCGATTAATTCACTCAACTCCTCATCGTCTGCCCAACCGATGACCAGAATTCGCTTGGTTCCGGCCTCTTTTCTGACCTCCAGGGCTTCCGGAAGCGAATCCACCGCATAATATCCAATGAAGGGTAGATCCTTGCTCAAGCGGACAATCTCTCCCAAACCGTGACCATAGGCATTGGCTTTGACCACAAACATGATATGCTTGCCACTGATCCCATGAAACAGACTCAGATTGTGCTTCAAATGATCGGCATTGATTTCAATATGGGTCTTCATTTCAACCAACCAATAATTTTCTTCACCTGCTGCAACTGATCCATCGGAGCCACCAGGATACCATTCCGGGTATTGATCACCACCAGGTTGTCAAGCCCAATGGCGGCTATGGGCTTGTCCTCAGTTGAGAAAAACAGGCAGTTATGACTGGCAATCGCCACATGGCTACCGATCTGGACATTCCCCAGATTGTCTTTGGGATTTAATTCATAGACACTGGACCAGGCCCCCACATCACTCCAGGAAAATGCCGCCTGAAACATCTTCACTTCTTTCATTTTTTCCATCAACACAAAGTCAATGGAATCGGGTTTGATGGCATTAAAAACGTTGCGGAATTTCCCGGGTTGGTGAAAGGACTTCTCCAGCTCATTATATACTCTGGAATATTCAAGGGCATACTCATCCAGGAATTCTCTGAAATATTTCAGTTTATATATAAACATGCCGGAATTCCAGTAATAATTCCCTTGGGACACATATTTCCTGGCAAGAGGCAGTTTCGGTTTTTCCTTGAAGGCCTCCACATCAAAGAAACGGGTCCGGTTCAATTGAACAGACCGGGAAAGATTGAAATTGATGTATCCATATCCAATATGGGCCATATTGGGTTTGATCCCCGAGGTAATCATCCAGCGCTGGTTTGCAAACTCCAGGGCATCAACCATCTGGGTTTTAAACATATCCGTATCTGGAATGTAATGATCGGCGGGCACCACCAGCATATTGGCATTTTCATCAATACGGGAAAGCACAATATTGGCCAGTATCAGGCAGGGCGCGGTATTTTTAGGGGAGGGTTCGGCGATAAAATTAGACACCGGGAATTCAGGTATGGATTTCCGGGTCAGTTTCAGGTATTTTTTATCGGCCACAATATAAATATTGTCCGGCCGGATAAATGCTTTCAAGCGGTTATAAGTTTGAAGGATCAGGGGCTGTTGGCCCACGATATTGAGAAATTGTTTGGGTACTTCCTCGGTACTGTAAGGCCAGAAACGGGTTCCCTGCCCCCCAGCCATGATCAATCCGTAAGTGTTCTTCTTCATCCTATCTAATTAACACAATCGCCAATAAAATACAATATTTTTCTTCATCATGGCCAATCATTCATGTCCATAAAATGGATACCATTAAACAGGATAGAATTCTACATTTTCGAATATAGAAATTGAAATTAAAATTTTGTTAAATCTGGATATAAAGTCTGATTTGACACATTTTTGGTCCTATTTAGGATAAAAATTATTTTAAATAAAACAATTGAAAAAATTTTTTTTCTTTATTAAAATGATATCATTAAAAATATTTTAATATTTTTAAAGGAAGATGCGAAGGAGGTTAAACCATGAAAACTTGGATTTTTATCGTATTGTTATTTGCCATTGCTGGATTGGTACTTAGTCTTATTAAAGGATCTCCCATGGAATTGGTGCTTCTCAAAGACATTATCCTATTATTAATCACCCTGGGAATGCTGCTCCACTTAAGGTCTGAAACCAAAAAAGGAAAAAAAGAATAATCAGGGGAAAAATAAACTGAAACAGTAGAAAAACACAATTTGGGACCAACTGGTATAGCCAGAGGATGATTACCTATGAATAAAAAAATTAAATTTTCAATGATATTCACA
>DAOVIP010000252.1 GCA_030671465.1 Candidatus Aminicenantota bacterium
GGTCATTCCAGTCAATATAGTAAACATCAACATCCATTTTTTTAATCAGCTCAAAGCCTATTGAACAGAGAAGCCTGGTTTTGCCCAGACCAATGGAACTCTGTAACAGCAAACCTTCACCCACAGCCGGATAATCCTGGATAAATTTCCCAATGGTGTTTTTGGCCCTTTTCTGGGAGGGATTCTGGGGATCCGGCTGATACCAGTCCAGCTCCGCGCCCAGAAATCTCAGGGGAATATTGGCTGACTGCCCTTTACTTAAAACCAAATCATTGGCCTGGCATTCACACCGGCTGGCAAATTCCTGGCCCTTCCTGTTCTTTATGATCCAACCGGTTCCATTACATTTTGTACACAATTCCTGGCTCAATTTAAAACTCCGTAAATCCCTTTCTTGATCAGTTTTCTTTTCAATTTGGACAGAGCCTTCATTTCAATTCTTCGTACTCCCTCCGGGCTCATTTTCATGATTTTGGCAATTTCCCTCAATTTCATGGGTTCTTCCTTGTTAAAACCAAATCTCATCTTGATCACCCGGGATTCCTTTTCGGTTAATTCCTCAATATCTTCGCGGATGACATTCTTCATTGAAATTCCCAGCATGATTTTTTGGGGATCATCCGCTGAATCATCCGGGAGAAAGGATGACAGGTTGGGAAACCGGCCATCGGCGATCCCTATATCCAGAGAAACAATTTCATTCGGGACCGAAAGCATGACCTTCACTTTTTTTTCAGGGATATTCAGATGTTTTGCCAATTCACTCTCGCTGGGCTTCCGGTTTAAAACTCTGCTCAATTTGAAATAAACTTTTTTAAAATTGAGATAATCATTATAAAAAATATCCGGGAAAGAAATAATATTCTGATTCTTAGACAGATATCGTCTAATCTCACTCCTGACCCACCACAGGGCATAGGTATAAAAACGATTATCCCTGGTAATATCAAACCGCTTCAAGGCCTCGATTAATCCTTTATTGCCCTCATTGATCAAGTCCAGCAGATTATCCTCTTTGAAGTAATATTTTAAAGCTTCTTTCACCACCAATTTTTGATTGGCAATGATGATTTTTTTAAAAGCCTCCTCATCCCCTTGATTGGCTTTTTTAATCAATTCCTTTTCCTCAACTGGATTTAAAATCGATATACTCTTGACCTTTTGGAAATATAGGTTCAGGGAATTCAGGGATTCCTTAGGATTGTTTTTTGTCATTTCTGAAAATCGTAACCTTTGAGGGTGAAAACTTTACGATGGAATTTTTCTTTTCTTCAAACAAGGCTTCTTTATCTTCGAATTCCCTCTTGAGTTCCTCGAGGAACTTTGAAAACTCCTCTTGCATGGACTCCATTTTTTCCTTCATATTGAGAATGATTTCGATTCCGGCTAGATTCACACCCATATCCCTGGATAGGTTCAATATAAATTCCAGTTTTTTTAAATCCTCCTCTTTGTATACCCGGGTATTTCCTTTGGTCCGGCTGGGAATCAACAATCCCTCCCGCTCATACAGACGCAGGGTTTGGGGATGGATATTATATTTAGAAGCCACTGCCGATATCAAATAGGTTTTTTCCTTCATTTACCCAGCCCCTCTCTCGGGTTATAAGGCGCAATTTTTTCGATCTTCTTGAGCAAATCCCTGACCTCCAAATCTTTAATGGAGGGTGGAATAATTTTAATCCTGATAATCATATCTCCCATGCTTTTGGTTTTTGGATTAAGGATACCCTTGGCTTTCAATCTCAATTTAACACCCGATTGAATGGAGGGTGGGACTTTCAATACCGAATGACCGTCCAGGGTGGGGACTTCAATTTTCGCTCCCAATGCAGCTTCCGCATAGGTTACAGGTAATTCGATTTCCAAATGATGGCCATCCCGTTTGAAAAACGGATGCGGTGTTACCTGAATGGTAATGATCAAATCACCGCCCTGACCTCCGAATTTTCCGGTATTGCCCTTTCCACTGATTCTCACCCGAGAGTGATTATCAACTCCGGGAGGAATTTTCACCTTGATCCGGCCGACCTTTTCAATCCGGCCTTCACCCCGACAGGAAGTGCAGGGATCACCTGGTAAAATCCCGGTGCCCCCACAATGGGTACAGAGCGAGGCAAACTTCATAAAACCGGTCTGCTTCTGGATTCGGCCACTTCCCTTGCATACCGAACAAGTTTTTTTGGACGAATCCGATTGAATCCCTTTGCCTTTGCAGGCGGCACAGGTCTCCTTTCTGACGATCTGAATGGGGGTCTCAATACCCCTGGCCGCATCTAAAAAACTTAAATTCATCGAATAATTAAGGTCTTCGCCTCTCTGGGGTCGGTTTTTTCTGGCCTTTTGCTGGGCTTGAAAACCTCCGGCCCCGCCAAAAATGGTTTCAAATATATCTCCAAAAGAAGCCCCCCCCGGTGAAGTGAAATCAAAACCTTCAAAATTCGAAAACCCCCGGTTATTTCTGAAATCTCCCTTTACTGAACCGAAGATATCGTATTGTTTCCGCTTTTTGGGGTCCTTCAATACTTCATAAGCCTCAGTGATTTCTTTAAAATTCTTTTCGGCATTTTCATCTCCCGGATTCAGATCAGGATGATACTTACGGGCCAGCTTTCTATAGGATTTTTTTATCTCGGAAAGGGGTGCCTTCTGGTTGATACCCAGGATCCGGTAGTAATCTTTCATATAGAAATTTTACTTTACTGGGTTTTAAAAATCAAGGGCATTAATTTAATTGGGAATCGGTCAGCGTCCGGTTTTACCGAGATTTATCCCTGTTTATTTCCTCGGGTACAAACAAGTCATTGTGATCAGCCAGATCAATCCCGGCCTTATAAGCTTTGATTTTCTCGGTAATATCCCGGGGATGATTCTTTACTTCCAGTTTTTCTCCGTTGGCAAGGGAGATAACCGTTGGCCCCGCTCCCTGTATGGATTTAATGATATCCACATTTAATAATATCTCAACCCCGTCTTGGCGAATTAATCTAATCATTTTTTAAAAAGAATACCTCCGATAATTTTTCATAATTTATAAATTCCTCAATCTTTTCCAGGGCATTAAATGCAGCGTTCTGTTCGGCCTGTCGTTTGCTTTTCCCCGCTCCCCTGCCGATCTCCTGGTTTGACAAATAAACAGCAGCAGTAAAAGTCATATGGGGTGGTTTGCCTGATTCTTCAAGAATTTCATATAAAGGCAGAATATTTCTGTGTCTTTGAAGAATTTCCTGAAGCTCTGATTTGTAATCATTTATCTTAACCTCTTTTTCAACCAGACTCTCCAGAAATTTTTTAAAAAAAGGACCAATGATAGCCGATACCAGCTTGAAATTGGAATCAATATATATGCCCCCCACCATTGCCTCAAAAAGGGAAGAAATAATTTTTTTATTCCTCCTGCCTCCACTTTTTTCCTCGCCTTTACCCAGAAGTACATAATCCTTTAGATTGATGGACTCGGCAATCTCAAACAGGAAATTTGTCGATACCAGATGGGCCTTTAACTTTGACAGATCACCCTCACTTGATTTTTTAAACCGCTTGAACAAAAGATCCGTCACGATAAGATTGATTACCGAATCACCCAGAAACTCAAGCCTCTCATTGTTGATGGTCCCCTTTTTTACCCCCTCGTTATAGGACTTGTGCACCAGGGCATTCCTAAGAATTTCCTTGTTCCTGAAATGGTAGTTTATTTTTAGTTCCAGTTCTTCAATCACTTTACTTTCAATACGATAAAGGTTAAATCATCAGAATTGAGGCTGGAA
>DAOVIP010000483.1 GCA_030671465.1 Candidatus Aminicenantota bacterium
GACAGATTATGGGTACCGAGATCAAAATATCAATAGGGTTGGAGGAAAATCGTTCAGTTATCTGTGTGATATTTTTCCTGGCAGATGTAAATACCCATATTCTTCCGCCTACTCAACCACTTTGACCAAATTACTGAAAAGAGTCTTGGCTTCCTCCAGTTTTTTCTCGTTGCCGTACACGCAAATGATGTTTTTCTCCAGGATATCCGCAATCAAATTCCACATACCCTGAATATCCTGGGCCGTGGTTTTCAGAATTTCATTCCGTTCTTTTTGAATATTTTCAAAAGGGATTTTTTCCAGATAGCGGGACAGGGCTACCCGGCCTTTTTCAAAGGGCAGCAGGGGTCGGTCCATACTGGCAATGGTTCCGATGATGTAACGGGTCATTTGTCGCTCTTCTGACTTGAATGTTTTCAGGTAATCGACAGCCTTGGTATAATTCTCCAGGGTTTTTTCAAGGTTGGGATCCCGGTAGGAACCGAACCACAGATAACCATCTCTGGAAAAAGAGGAAAAACCGCCATAGGCACCTCCGACCACCCGGATGGCATTATACAGGTAATTACGGGAAAGAATCTGCCTCAATACCATCATTTTTCCGGAGTATTCATATCCAAGGTCTTTGAAATTATATCCCTGGATGACATATTGAACTTTCGAGGCCGAAAGCAGACCTTCGTTTTTCTTTTTATAATCAAAACTGTATTTTTCCGTCTTAACCGGTTTATCTCCGAGGAAATTGAGGAGCTTGGAAAAATGCTTTTGGAAAACCGGATAATCCTCCTGGGAACAGGTGATGCCCACCATCAGATTGTTGCGGTTGAAGATCAGGGCAGCCACTTTTTCCAGCTTATCAATGACCGCTTTGGAATCCCGGTCAAAGTTCCGGGCAATATTGGTGATAAAGCGATAGTAGGACAGTCCCCGGGTCAGTTCAGTGTATTTGCCCGAAGGTGAAAAATAAGACTCATGACGCATCAGGGCCACATTGAGTCCCCGGTTCTTCATCATGGATTCCAGCTGTGACTGCAGGCGGGTAATGACTTCTTTCAGCCTTTTGGGATCATTGTATATGGTATTTTTAATGATTTCCCCCTCCAGACCCACCAGTTTCTGAAATTTTGAAGCCATCACCTTGGCATCCACCACAAACTTGGGCAAAAAGGTTTTCCTGTTGCTGTTTTCCAGATAAACATTCACCCGGGTACTCATTCCACCGGTATGGATGTTGAGTTCGGTATCCAGTTCACCGTAACTGAAGTTTTTGGTATTCAATTCCCCCAGCACATCGGATAGTAGTGAGACATAGGCAATTGAATCCTGGGGAATGACCCGGGTATCAAACATCAATCTTAAATAAATGATTTTATTGGTGAAGATCGGAAAGGACAGTAATTTGACTCCGGATTCTGTATTTTCCTTAGCTTGGAGATCTTCTGCTTTTGGATTCACATCCTGCAGGGACAGCAATGGAATGGACTTCAGGGCTTCGGGCGAGTCAGGGGTTTTCTGATACTTCTTCAGGGCCTTGGTATTTTCCACCAGTCTCTCCAGCTCGACATCCGACAGGGAGGCCTTGTACATGGCCAGTTCTTCTTTGGTCTTTTTTGTCTTCTCCACTTCCAGTCCTTTTCGCGGCTTGAGTACCAGCAATAGACTATGGGTATTGTTCAGCATATATTTATC
>DAOVIP010000441.1 GCA_030671465.1 Candidatus Aminicenantota bacterium
GAGGCGGTTCTATGGTCCAATAAATCCAGTTTCGGTTTGTCTGCTTCTGTCTGGACCCGGAATCTGAAAAAAGGCCAGGTCATTGCCAGAAAAATTGAATCCGGATCGGTTATGGTCAATGATTCCGTGGTTTCTTTTGGTATTTCTGAAGCCAGCTGGACCGGTGTAAAAAAGAGCGGAATTGGCTGGACTCATGGCCAGAAGGGTTTGGATGAAATGGTCAATATTAAATACATTTGTGTCGACACCCAGTTCCGTCTTCAGAAGTTCTGGTGGTTTCCCTATGGTGAGAAAATGATTAAAGCCATGAAAAAGGGGATGAATTTTTTATTCAGTATCAAACTGATAAAGCGATTGACTGCCATTCCCCAAACCTTGAAATATTTCGCCGGCTATCTTTTCTTAAATCGAAAGAGAAAAGACAAATGGTGAAATCCGATTCTTTAATATATTGTGGGTTGTAAAAAATCTGAAGCACTTTTCCTGCTCAACATATCGGTTACCTGAAGAATAATGTCATACCTCCCCTTTTTCATCCAGGGGAACTTGATTGAAATGGAAAAAAACTTCTTCTGCGTGGTTATGATTTTTACCTTATCATAACAGATCTGGTTATGGGGATCTTGAATCTGAATCTTTACCTGGATATGACCCGTATTTTTTTTATTATGTTCTTTTTGCAGGTAGTTTTCAATAATGAAGGACAGGGCATTTTTTTCAAATGTCATTGATTTTATGTATATATCAGGTATTTCCAATTTTTTTCGCTTCAGGTAAGACATGATGTAATCGGCTCTCATCTGGTTATCGTAAATGATCCGATAGTTTTTATTTTTTACTTCGACTTTTACCTTACCGACTTTTTGAGGATTTCGAGGCGCATAGGTTAATATATAATAAATATCCTCTTTATCCTCAATATTGTTGAGTGCTTTTTCCAGATTTCCGGTTGCCTCCAGGCTGCCGCCGGTCCGTTTGGTGATTTCTCTCAGACTGCTCTCAATTTCAGTGGATATCCTTTTGTACTGAAGATCCTGGTGGAGTAAACCATGGTTGACGAAAATGAGGATGGTATGGAAGGTGGCGTCAACCTTGTAAAACAGCTTACTGATTTCATCTCCGGGGAAGTTTTTGGTGGTATGAAGGGCGCTGTCAATATCACGGAGGAGTGCGGAAATGGTTTTTGCCTTGACATTGTCTTCCGGCCTGAAGCTGGATTGCATAGCCCCGACCAGGTCCCTGACCTGTTCCATTAATTGTCCGGTTATGCTCAGTTTGGGAAACATTTCGATCTGATAAAAATTGATCACCCATTTTTCCTTTTTGATTTTTTCCAGGTGCTGGGAAAAATAGTAATACCGGTCAACATTGGGAGTCAGATAATTGCGGCTGTAATCGTCCCATATCAGAAGGTATTTCTGGAGAAAACGGATAATTTCATCCGGCAGATGATAATCTCCCCTCCCTAACAGTGATTGGATTCTGGATAGACTCAATTCATCTTCCACTTTTTTCAGGTATTTTAAAAGCCGAAACCTGGCTTTCTGACTTTCCTCCTTCATGGCTTTCATGAGGATTTCCCGGGCACTTTTCATGTTTGACAGACTTTTGAAAAATACGCTCTTGTTGTTGATGAACACCATCAATTGATCATATTCATTCAATATATTACTGAAAATATAGTCTAACCCTTTCTGTAATTGTTCATTGAATTTGGTGATGCGAAAAACCAGAACAAAGTAACGGGGTTTCAGGGTTATCCCCCTTTTTTCAAGTTTTGGCGGTTGATTCTGAATCCTGATTTTTTTTCTCTTTAAATAAAATCCGTTAATTTCCTGTTCCTCTCCGCCTTCATACAATTTAAAATCACTTTTTTTTAGATGGTCAACTGCTTCTCCTTTTAAAAATACCCGTACCGGGACCTCGACATTGACCACTGAAACGGTTTCTGTTGTGGTGATTTCATCTTCCTGGGACTGAACCTGAAAGGAAAGTGAAAATATGATAAAGAGAATCAAGAGAATTTTACCCATTCATTCACCTCAATTTCTAATACTCACAGGCAGGTTTGAAAGTTAGATTTAATATTTTAAAAATAACTC
>DAOVIP010000375.1 GCA_030671465.1 Candidatus Aminicenantota bacterium
TATCAGGGCTTTCAAATCCATTTTTGTGAAAGAAAAGGGGGTGACTCCCTGATGCGGCTGGTGGTACAGCGGGTAAGCCAGGCCAGGGTCTCGGTGGAAGAAGAGACCGTGGCCCAGATCGGCAGGGGAGTGCTGGTTTATGTGGGTGTGGAGAAAAATGACGGAGAGAGAGAGGTCAATTTTATGGCGGATAAAATAGTGAACCTGAGAATCTTTCCGGATGCCGGGGGGAAAATGAATTTGAACCTTGCCGAGGTGGGGGGAGCCGTTCTGTCGATTTCCCAGTTTACCCTGGCCTCGTATATTAAGAAGGGAAGAAGGCCGGACTTTAACAATGCCGAGGAACCGGCCCGGGCCGAATCATTATACCGGCTTTTCAATGAGCGGCTTTCGGAATCCGTCAAAGTGGAAAAAGGGATCTTCGGAGCCATGATGCAGATCCATTCCATCAATGACGGCCCGGTCACCTTTATTATTGAAAGGCAGTTTTCCTGAAAGTAAAAAAATGAGGTGATCATGACTGATTATACAATGGCTTATATCAGAAGCCAGATTATCGGCAGTGATACGGTGTTCGAAACCCCATTCGGGGAGAGGAATATTTTTTATGCCGATTATACGGCTTCGGGAAGGGGATTGGCTTTTATTGAAGATAAAATGAATAACATCCTGAAATCCTATGGCAACTCCCATACCGAGGATGATTATACCGGTGTAAGCACCACCCACCTGCTGCACCGGGCCGAGGACCGGATTAAATCCCTGGTCAATGCTGGACCCGAGGGAAAGATCATTTTTACCGGAAGTGGTGCCACCGGGGCTCTGGAACGGCTCCAGAAGATCATCGGCATTTACCAGCCCCCGGTTACCCGGGAACGCATGTCTCATTGTATGAACCGGCTGTCCGAGGGAATCTCCCCCTCCCGGTTCAATGAGATCATCGAGAAGTTCTGTCCGGTGGTTTTCGTGGGTCCCTATGAGCATCATTCCAATGATTTGATGTGGCGGGAGTCTCTGGCCAAGGTTGAGGTAATCCGGTTAAGCAGGACCGGTGAGATTGACCTGGAAGATCTGGAAACCCGGCTGGCCGATCCCTGCCATGCCTCCCGAAACCGCTTTGCCTCGTTTTCGGCCGGCTCCAATATCACCGGACTGAAAACCGATGTGTATGAAATTGCCCGGATCTGTCACCGCCATCATGCCCTGGTTTTTTTTGATTTTGCCGCCATTGCCCCCTATGAAGAAATCAACATGAACAGGGACCCGGAATCCCGCTTTGATGCCATTTTTTTCTCTCCCCATAAATTCCTGGGTGGCCCTGGCACCAGCGGGATTCTGATTTTCAATCAGCGGATTTACCGTCAGGATCTGTCTCCCACCACCGCCGGTGGCGGAACCGTTGATTATGTGGGATTTACCTGCCATGATTTCAGCCGGGAAATTGAAACCCGAGAAAAACCGGGTACACCGGGTATCCTGCAGGCCATCAAATCGGCACTGGTCATGGACCTGAAAGACAAAATCGGGGTCCCGGCCATCAAAGCCTTCGAACAAAAGAGCCTGGATTTGTTTTTCTCCACATTAAAGGATCACCCCGGCTTCCATTTTCTGGGCAATCTGGATCTCAGTAAGCGCGTCCCCATCATTTCTTTCAATATCAGGCACGAGGACCGGATTCTGCATCCCAAGTTCGTTACCAAGTTGTTGAATGACCTGTTTGGCATCCAGTCCAGGGCCGGCTGCAGTTGTGCGGGCCCTTACGGGCATATTCTTCTCGATATCAGTGATGCCCGGTCCCAGGAATTTCGGGAGGTTATCCAGCAGGGCCTGAATGGGTTAAAACCCGGATGGGTCCGGATCAACCTGCATTTCTCTTTTTCAGGGGCGGATATCCAGTTCTTAATCCGGGCTCTGGAATTCATTGCTGACCGGGGCCATCTGTTTCTGCAACAATATGTGTTTTACATCCATTCCGGGGAATGGCGGTTTGAAGGTTTTCAGGGCCCGGAGTTTCCCCTGGAGATTGACCATTCGTTCGAGCCCCCTGTCATTGAAAACCAACCGCTTGAAGTTCTCCGGGAATCATATTTTCAGCAAGCTCAAAAGCAGGCCGAGGCATTGAAAAACCAGCCTTCTGAGCCCTATGCGGTTGATGTCCCGGAAATTGAGAAGCTGAAGTATTTTTACTATGTAAAGGTGGATCGCTCACCGGCCGGATTCCTGAGCTGCTGTACGGTATGATGAACGGGCAGGTTATGAATCCGTGTTGAGCCGGAGTGTCAGGATTTCTAAAAATGGAGAAAGAAAATGCTGCCTTTGCCGGGCTGTGATTCCACCCGAATGCTCCCGTTGTGAAGGCGCATAATTTGACGTGATAGACTCAGGCCAATACCGGAGCCCTTCTTTTTGGTGGTAAAAAAGGGTATAAATACTTTTTCTCTGGCCTCCTTGACGATTCCGCTGCCGTTGTCTTCAACCTGAATCTGGGGATTTCCATTGGAACCAATCTGGGCACTCATCATGATGGTCGGATTTTCAGATCCGTTCACCGCATCAATGGCGTTCAGCAACAGATTGATCATCACCTGCTCGATCAGTTCCGGATCGGCTGTTAGTTCCAGACTTTCCGGATCCACACTGTAGTTGAAGTGAATA
>DAOVIP010000354.1 GCA_030671465.1 Candidatus Aminicenantota bacterium
AAGCGGAGATGATAATGTTATTGAAAGGGTGGAGAAAAGAGGTTTGTCTAAAACTGCAAAAGATAATATGGGGAGAGTTCCTAAAATGTTGTATTGTAAAAGACCAAATAAAATTCAATTAAAAGGCAATGAATTAGAGGAATATGTTGGTAAATATTATTATGGCGATTACCTGCTACTTGAAATTTGGAAAGAAGGCAATCAGCTTAAAATCATGGAGTTTGGCCCGGACGAGATTTACCCAGTAGCCAAAGATTTTTTTTATTTCAAACAGGCGCCCTGGACTCTAATATTCAGTCGTGATGAGAAAGGAAAAATCCATCATGCCCAGCTGTCTTTTATCAGACGATCTTATACGATTGTAAAAAGGAATTTGTGATGAAACACATAATATCTATTAATATTTTATTTTTTGCACTGATTATTCATAATGTTAGCGCAAAAGTTGAATGGCCGATATTGAAAGGCCCTTATCTGGGCCAGAGACCACCGGGCATGACACCTGAAATATTTGCACCCGGAATTATTACAACTGACGCTAGCGAGGGATGTTCGGGCTGGGGTAATCATATGGAATACTTCATTTTTCAAAGATGGATAAATAGAAAACCAAAACTTTATATTATGAATCAAATAAATGGAGTGTGGAGTGAACCTGTACTTCTTCCATTCGGTAATAAATATCAAGTTGGTGATTTTACTATCGCCCCTGATGGGAAAACACTGGTGTTTGCATCCAATAAATTTTTGGTTGAAATCGGTCCGGAAGGTGAAGGAGGCAACATTTGGATGGTCAAAAAAACCAAAACCGGGTGGAGTGAACCGAAACATATCGGACTGGAAATAAACACCAAGTATCATGAAAGTTATCCTTGCCTTACCACAAATGGTAATCTCTATTTTTTCAGTAGAAGGCCTGGTGGATATGGCGATTCCGATTTATATATTTCAAAATTTATCGAAGGAAAGTATCAATCCCCGGTCAATCTTGGTCCACAACTCAACACTCAGCATCACGAATGGGATACTTACACCGCACCTGATGAAAGTTACATGATATATTGTTCAACCATGCCTGGGGGAATGGGAGATGACGATCTGTATGTCACATTCAAAACCGATAATGGTTCATGGAGTAAGCCGGTTCATATGGGGAAAAAAATCAATAGCAAAAAATCCGAGAACAGACCCTATGTCAGCCCGGATGGAAAATATTTAATTTATGCCAGTACAAAAAGTGGCAATAGAGATATCTACTGGGTGGATGCAAAAATTATTGAAGAGTTAAAACCAAAAGAATTGAAATAAAGGAAAAATAACTATGAAAACAATTATAAAAATTGCAGTTGTAATAATTGTATTGTTTATTTTTGCATTACCTGTACTGGCTCAGGAAAGTGAAAAGGATAAATCGGATTGGCCGGTTTTAAAAGGTCCCTATTTGGGTCAGAAACCACCCGGGAATAAAGCTGAGATTTTTCTTGATGGATTAATATCCACTGAAGAAAATCCTGAGATGAATACCGCCTTTACACGGAATGGTAAAGAATTCTATTACTGTGCTCGTTACAAAAATGGCTGGGCTATTTTTTTCACCAGAGAAATAAATGGCCGATGGACCAATCCAAAACCTTTACACTTTAAATCAAACCTATATATGGACAGGGATCTGACCATTTCTCCCGATGAAAAGAGAATCTATTTCGGATCCAACCGGCCGCAAAAAATTGAGGACAAACCATTAAAACGGTTGAATATATTTTATACAGAAAGACTTAATTCTGGAAAATGGTCCCAACCCCGGAATGCCGGAAAAATCATAAACGGAACCCATGGTGGCAATTATCCCTGCGTTGCAGATAATGGTAATCTATATTTTTTTACTTCTCGAACCGATGGTATTGGAAAATGTGATATTTACGTGGCCAAGTTTAGCAATGGTCGATATCAGCCTCCAATCTGCCTCAGCAAGGCAGTTAACAGCAAACAAAATGACTGGGATGCCTTTGTTGCGCCCGATGAAAGTTATATTATATTCAGCTCCCAGAATCGATCCGATACCCTGGGTGATCAGGATTTATATATATCTTATAAAAAAAATAACGGTGAATGGACACAATCCAGAAATATGGGGGGAAGGGTAAATTCAACATCCAGTGAAATATGCCCTGTGGTTACCCTGGATGGGAAATATCTCTTTTTTACCAGCAGGCGGCGCGGAAAAGCCGATATTTACTGGATAGATGCAACCATCATCGAGGAAATAAAACCAAAAGAATTGAGATAAAAGGAGTAGGTTATGAAAAGAATGGTGTTTTATATCTGTCTGTTATTATTGATTTTACCTCTATTCAGTCGCAATACAAAAAAGGATAATTGGCCGATTTTAAAAGGTCCCTATCTGGGCCAGAAACCACCGGGGAAAATACCTGAGATATTTGCACCCGGAATAGTATCCACAGCAAACTACACGGAAGTTCTTGATATATATATCACAAATAAATGGCGGATTCATTTCTACCGGGATCTTCCCACCAGGACTCTGGAATTGACCACAGAATTAAAAAACGGAAAATGGACAAAACCCACACCAGCTATACATTTTAACGGGCCAAATAATCCAAGCTTGTCATTAATTGCTGATGAAAATTTTATTAGCTTTGCCCATAACCGCTCAATAGACGGAATGAAGATTTCACCGAACGGTTTTGATATCTGGATTGCACGAGAAACCAAAGGTGGCGGACATATGGTCAGATGGCTTGGACCGGAGATTAATAGCAAAAGACATGATTCAT
>DAOVIP010000164.1 GCA_030671465.1 Candidatus Aminicenantota bacterium
ATGAGATTGGCTCAGGCCAAACTAGCGATCAAGACCCGGGTTATCCAACGGGATAAATAAGGAGCATTGAGTATGAAAATAAAGGATATACGGTCAATGACTCGTGATGAAATCAATAACAAATTAGTGGAGTTACGTGACAAGCTATTCAAGCAGAAGATTCAGAAATCATTGGGCCAGTCCGATAACCCCCATAAACTGGGAAATACCAGGCGTAATATTGCCCAATTATTAACCATTCTTTCTGAAAAGGGGTCCAACAATGAAAAACAATCCTGAAGAAACCAAACAAGTCAAAACAACCATGACCGGTATTGTCGTATCCGCCAATGCGGACAAAACCGTTTCGGTTGATGTGCAGAGGATATTCCGTCATCCCGTTTATAAGAAAATCGTCAGAAAAAAGAAAAAATACCTTGCCCATGATGAGAAAAATCAGTGCAAGCCTGGAGATGTGGTTCGTATTCAACTGGTTCGACCGATCAGCAAACGGAAAAGATGGATGGTGCTGGATATTTTAAGAACGGTCCAGGGAAAAGAGGAATTGATTTTGGAAGATGAGGTAATAAAATGATACAGATGCAAACCCGATTGAAGGTGGCTGATAATTCCGGTGCCAAGGAAGTCATGTTTATCAGGGCTTTGGGCGGAGGTGTCGGTAAGATCGCCAGAGTGGGCGATATATTCATCGGAACGGTCAAGGTTGCCGAACCCAATTCAAAAATAAGAAAAGGCGAGGTGATTCGGGGTGTGGTGGTCCGGACCCGCAAGGAAGTGAGACGGCGGGACGGCTCCTATATCAGATTTTCCGACAATGCCATGGTGGTCATTGACCGACAGGGCGAGCCCATTGGTACTCGGGTGTTTGGACCGGTTGCCCGGGAGTTGAGGGAGAAGCGTTTCATGAAAATCATATCTTTGGCCCCCGAGGTGATTTAGATGAAGAAATTGAAATTGAAGAAAAGTGATCTGGTGGTAGTGGTGCGGGGCAAAAAGCAGGAAAGGGGAAAAACCGGGAAAATCCTGAGAATTTTGTCTGAAAAGAACCGGCTGGTGGTAGAAAAAATTCATATTGTAAAAGAGTATGTACGGCCCAATCCCCAAAAAAATATCAAGGGCGGTATCGTGGAAAAAGAGGGATCAATTCCCATGGCCAGCGTGATGTATTACTGTAAGGAATGTGAGCAGGGGATTCGGATCGGTTATAAAAATATCGGAGATAAAAAACAGCGAATATGCAAAAAATGTGAGACAGTGATTGATTAGGAGAAAAAATGACGAAGATGATCGATTTAAATGAAAAGTATAACAAAGAGATACGCCCAGAACTGAAAAAAAAGCTAAAACTGAAAAATATAATGATGGTTCCCCGTCTGGAAAAGATTGTGGTGAATTCGGGGGTTGGGGAAGCAACCCAGAATATCAAGGTGCTGGACAAAGTCATGGAAGAACTGGCAATCATAACCGGTCAAAAGCCGATAATCAGGAGGGCCAGAAAATCCATTGCCCAGTTCAGGGTCAGGGAAGGGATGCCGATCGCTGCTTCCGTAACCCTGAGAGGCAAGCGGATGTATGAATTCTTTGAAAGAATGGTGGATATCGTCATCCCCCGCATCAAGGACTTTCGGGGTTTGTCAAGCCGGTCTTTTGACGGGAGTGGGAATTATACCCTGGCCATGAAGGATCAGCTGGTTTTTCCTGAGATCAATTACAATAAGGTTGAGAGGACCAAAGGAATGTCTATTACGTTTGTGACCTCGGCAAAATCAAACGATCAGGGCTTGATACTATTAAAGCATCTGGGCATGCCTTTCGGATAAAAGGAGGACAAGGTGGCAAAGAAATCAACAATTGCAAAAGCCAACAAACCAAAGAAGTACAAGGTCAGACATAAAACCCGGTGTCGTATCTGTGGAAGACCAAGGGCCGTTTATAAGAAATTCGAATTGTGCCGGCTGTGTTTCAGAGAATTGTCATTAAAAGGAGAAATCCCAGGTGTCACCAAAGCATCTTGGTAAGGAGTTGAGATGAGTCATACTGATCCGATTGCTGATATGTTAACAAGAATAAGAAATGCCATAATGGTCGAAAAGAAAGATGTTACCATTCCTTTGTCAAAAATCAAGTTCGAGATTTCGAAAATCTTCAAGCGAGAGGGGTACATTTCCGATTTCAAAGTCGAAAAGGAATTCCCGGCAAAAATTTTTATTGATCTGAAATATGAAAGCAAAAACAAGAATGTTATTGAAGGTTTAAAGAAGATTTCAAAACCCGGTCTTCGGGTACATGCGGATATTGACCATATTCCCGAGGTCTTGGGCGGATTGGGCCTGGCGATTTTATCCACTTCAAAGGGGTTAATGACCGGAAAGGAGTGCAAAAAAAATAGAATCGGTGGAGAAGTTTTATTATACATATGGTAGGAGGAACCATGTCCAGATTGGCAGCAAAACCAATTGAATTTGAAAGTTCGGTATCAATCGAATTGGATAAAGACAAGTTGAAGGTAAAGGGTCCCAAGGGTGAGCTCATGGTGAGTATTAGAAAGGAAATTGAAGTCAAGGTTGAGGATAATAAAATCTTTGTGGATCGTAAACTGGATTCCGATAAAGCATTTCATGGTTTGACCTGGAGTCTGATCAATAATGCGGTCATCGGGGTTACCCGGGGTTATTCTAAAAAACTGGAAATTGTGGGAAAGGGCTGGCGTTCGGCAGTCAAAGGAGATATTATTAATTTACAGGTTGGTCTGTCCCACCCGGTTGACTTCAAGTTGCCCGAAGGCGTGACCGCCTCACAGGAAAACCCTGGCAGTTTTACCCTTCATTCCCATGATAAACAGCTTCTGGGCCAGGTCTGCGCCAATATTCAGAAAATCAGGCCGGTGGAGCCCTATAAACTAAAGGGAATCAGGCTTGAGGGCCAGTATTTAAGAAAGAAAGTGAGAAAGACAGTAGGAGTTTAATTAGATGATAACACCCAAACATGTTTTAAAAAACAAGAGAAAGCAGAGAATCAGAAAATCCATCCGGAAAAAAATATCTGGTACTTCTGAGAGACCGAGGCTGGTAATTTTCAGAAGCAATAAGTATTTGTATGCCCAGGTTTATGATGATTCTAACAGAAAGATTCTGACTCACGTTTCCACCCTGGAAAAGGAAGTGAGTTCACAACTGAAAAGCCGGAAAGACCAGGAAGCCGCCAAGATAATGGGAAAAGTGATGGCTGAACGAATGAAAAAGAAAAAGATAAAATTCGTTGTTTTTGACCGGAATGTGTACGATTTCAAAGGTCGGGTCAAACATTTTGCGGATAGTGTCCGAAAGAACGGAATAAAATTTTAAGGAGTCAACAGTGTTTAATGCAGATGAACTCGAAGTTTTATTAGAAGAAAAAGTGATATCGATCAGAAGGGTTACCAAAGTCGTGAAAGGTGGAAAAAATCTCAGGTTTTCAGCCGCTGTAGTGGTTGGAGACAAGAATGGTAAAGTGGGCCTGGGTACCGGTAAAGCCCGGGAGGTTCCCCTCGCCATCAAGAAAGCCGTTAGCGATGCCAAGAAGAATTTGGTTGAAGTACCTATCATAAAGGATACCATACCATACTATATCATTGGAGAATTCGGAAGTGCCCGAGTCGTTCTGAGGCCCGCTTCTCCGGGTACCGGGGTGATTGCCGGCGGATCGGTGAGGGTAGTGATGGAACTGGCCGGAATTCGTAATATCCTGACCAAGAGCTTGAAGAGCAAAAACACATTGACTGTGGCCAGGGCCACCATCTCCGGATTGCAATCTTTAAACGATCCGGAATCCATAAAAGCGAAAAGAAATATCAGTGAGGAGGAACTATGGCAGTGAAGAAAAAGCAGTTCCCTCTTATTGAAATTACATTAACCAAGAGCCTGATCGGACGGACTAAAAAACAGCGGGCGGTGATTTCCGGACTGGGGTTGACAAAGATCAATTCCAAAGTGATCCGGGAAAAGAGGCCCGAAATTCTCGGAATGATCCAGAAAGTGGGTTTCATGCTTGAGGTTAAGGAGGTAAAGTCATGATTACACTGGCAAACCTGAAACCGGCCAAGGGTGCGGTTAAAAAAAGGAAGCGAGTGGGAAGGGGTCCCGGATCCGGATTTGGAAAAACCGCTGGACGGGGAATGAATGGACAAAAATCCAGAAGCGGTTATTCACGTAAGCGGGCTTTTGAGGGCGGACAGATGCCCTTGGTCAGAAGAATTCCGAAACGAGGATTCACCAATAAATTCCGGACCGAATACAATATCGTTAATTTGGAGTCGATTGAAAAGATCGATCTGAAGGAAATCAAAGAAGAAGATTTTTTTGAAAAGCGATTGGCCCGGAACAAACGTTTGAAAATCAAGGTTCTTGGTAACGGGGATTTTTCCCGGAAGATAAAAATTCATGCCCACCGTTTTTCAAAGACTGCCTTGGAAAAAATTGAAAAGAGCGGAAGCAAAGCCATTATTATCGGAGGAAAGGATCAGTGATTACGTTCATTCGAAATATTTTTATTATTCCTGAATTGAGAAAAAGGATTATTTTTACCTTTTTGATGCTGGCAGTTTACCGGATCGGTTCCCAGATCGTTATTCCCGGAATTAACATGGAAGCTCTGGCGATGTTTTTCGAAAACGCCAAGGGAACCATTCTGGGTTTCCTGGATATGTTTTCCGGAAGGAACATGTCCAGAATGACCATCTTTGCCCTGGGTATTATGCCCTATATCAGTGCCTCGATCATTCTTCAGCTACTTCAGGTGGTATGGCCTTATCTTGAAAAGATTTCAAAGGAAGGCGATCTGGGCCGGAAAAAAATCACCCAGTACACCCGATATGGTACCGTACTGATCTGTTTGGTCCAGGGATTCGGAATTGCCTATGGATTGGAGAAAATGGGCGGAAGTGCCACCGGAGGCCTGCCGGTCGTATTGAATCCAGGCTGGGGGTTCCGGTTTCTCACCATCCTTACCCTAACCACCGGAACGATTTTCATCATGTGGCTGGGTGAGCAAATATCCGAGCGTGGAATCGGAAACGGTATTTCCTTGATTATTTTTGCCGGGATCGTAGTGGGTATGGTACCAGGTGCCGTCGGTACCCTGGAGGGACTGCAAACCGGAGATATGAATCCTCTGAAAATCCTGTTTTTGGTTGTTTTGATGGTGGGTGTTCTCGGATTTATTGTTTTTCTTGAAATGGGTCAGCGGCGATTTTCCATCTCATATGCCAAAAGAATAC
>DAOVIP010000380.1 GCA_030671465.1 Candidatus Aminicenantota bacterium
CCTGGTTCCCCTGTCCCATTTGGCTTCGGTATTGATCGGAGAAGGATACGTCAGCTTCCGGGGAAAAAAGGTCCGGTCCAGAACCGCACTGAAACAAGCCGGGTTATCGCCCGTTATCCTGAGAGAAAAGGAAGGCCTGGCCCTGATAAACGGAACCCAGGTCATGACCGCCATTGGGGTTTTCAATTTACTGGATGCTGAAAAACTGGTCAAAATCGCCGATATTGCCGGTGCCGTGACCTTCGAAGCCCAGTTGGGAAATCCCTCACCATTTTATGATGAAATCCAAAAGGTCAGACCCTATCCGGGGCAATTGAAAACCAGCCGAAACATACTCAAACTTATAAAAAATTCACCTTTATGGATATCCCATCAGGGTGGGAAAAAAGTCCAGGATGCCTATTCCATCCGCTGCATACCTCAGGTTCACGGAGCGATCAGAGATACCCTGAATCATATCCGGAAAACACTGGAAATCGAAGTCAATTCGGCAACCGAAAATCCACTGATTTTCCCGGATAAAAAAATAATTTTATCCGGTGGAAATTTTCACGGTGAACCAGTGGCTTTTGTCATGGATTTCCTTTCCATTATCATAACCGAACTGGGCAACATGTCCGAAAGGCGAATCGATCGGTTGCTCAACCCCTCAACCAACATGGGATTGCCTCCATTTCTGATTCAAAATGATGGCCTGAATTCGGGATTCATGATTGCCCATATAACCGCCACCTCACTTACATCCGAAAATCGCACCCTGGCCCACCCCTCCTCGGTGGACAACATCCCCACCTCTGCCAATCAGGAAGACCATGTCAGCATGGGAACCATCGGCGCCAGAACTGCCCGGGAAATCATTCAGAACGTCAAATACATATTGGCCATTGAACTGATGGTTGGATTGCAGGCGCTTGATTTCTACACTTTGAAAAGTTCAAAAAACATTGAAAAGATAAAAAGTAAAGTCAGACAGAAGGTACCATTTCTGGAAAAGGATAACCGGCTCGATCTGTACTTCAAAGAAATCGTTGGCATGATTGACAATGATTCCCTGTTAAATATCGTGAAAGACCTGCAATGATTTTTATTATTCGAATCGTAAGATTTTTAATCATCGCAGCCGTTGTGTACTTCCTGGTCAGACTATTGTGGAAAGGGGACCTCTTCGGCTTTCTTAAAAAAGAAAAAAAATCCAAATCCCCCAAACCGCTGGAAGAGATGAAAAAAGATCCGGTTTGCGGGACCTATATCCCGGAAAGCCAGGCCATCAAACTAAACTGGAAAAAGGAAAACGTTTACTTCTGCTCGGAAGAGTGCAAACAAAAATTCCAAAAACTACACCGCTAAATCATTCTATTAGCGGCTGTTGATACTTTCGGGTTTTAACTTTAACTTGGCTGAAATGAGCTCATCGTGGGACAGACGGAGCAGATCTGCCAGTTTATGAACCATATAATCCTCAAACTGGTCAAAGCTGCCATCGACAAATATGATTTTCCAGAACCGTTCCACCATCTGTATTTTTTCTTCCCGGGAAAAATGCTGATTGATTAAATGGGTGTATTCAAAGATATCCGTACTGCTGGTCCGGTCCTTTTCCGCAATGGCCAGAATTTCCTCAACACTGTTTTCCGGAATTTCCAGTTCGGTCTCGAGTATACGGCGGATGGTTTTCATTTCCACCGGAGCAAATTCATCATCACTCTTGGCAATTTCAAGCATCAATACACAGGTGGCGATTAAAATTTTGTCTCTCAGTTTGACTTCGGGAGCCCGGCTGTCTTTTTCACTGGAAACAAAATATTTTTTCAATACCGAAAACATAACATATTCCTGATTTCAATGGATTACCCATCTATTTTACAAAAAATCTACTGACAATTCAAGGAAAAAACATGTTGACAACTCCGATTATAATCACTATAATTGAGCTTAATCAAAATCCTGTCTGTAAATTTTTTCCCATAAAAGGAGGTAAAAATGCCAATTGTTCTCAACGGTTCAGGCCTGACCATTGAAAAGCTGGTTCAGATCGCCTGTCATAACCAACAGGTTGAGCTTCACCCAGAAGCCATTGAAAGGATACAAAAATGCAGGACCATGCTGGAAAAGAAAATAGTCGCTCGAGAAATCATGTACGGTGTAAATACGGGGATCGGAGAATTCTCAGAGGTTGTGCTCAACGATGACCAGATCAAGGATTTTCAAAAATACCTGATATACAACCATGCGGCCGGTATTGGAGATCCCGCACACATCGAATACGTACGGGGATCCATGGCCAGCCGGATTAACGTACTCTCCAAAGGAAACTCAGGCTGTCGTCCGGTGATTGCCCAAACCCTGGTGGACATGTTAAACAAGGGGGTAACACCCTATGTTTGCCAGAAGGGTTCGGTCGGTGCCTGTGGTGACCTGGCACCCATGTCTCAGATTGCACTGCTTTTACTCGGCGAGGGACAGGCCTATTACCAGGGAAAACTGCTGGAAGGGAAAGAGGCCATGGAAAAGGCCGGGATTCCCATCCCAGGATTGGAAGCCAGAGATGGCCTGGCCGCCATAAACGGATCCAATGTACTGACTGCCATGAGCGCCATATTCC
>DAOVIP010000139.1 GCA_030671465.1 Candidatus Aminicenantota bacterium
TCCATCTATACTAATAGTGATTGGAAGTTTCATTCTTACTTCTATAATATTTGGTATTTTAGATGAAATAAAAACTATTCCAGTTAATATAAAAGAAGGGATTCCTGGATTACTTTTAGGTATATCTATAATTGTGTCATTTATCATATTTTATCTTTTTAGATCTAAGTGGTGGCGTAGAAAATATCCAGGTCATGTACACCTGTCTTTTCCAATATCCATTAAATTTGAAGACAATTATACATATTTTGATTTCAAGAATGAGACATACAAGATGTGGTTTGAAGCATTGAACAAAGAACTGATCGTATAAAACAGATTTAGATTATAAATTTTCTTTAGGGGAAATAAAAAGAATCCGGTCGGGGGGAACTGCTTCCGGCTCTATCCTGAAATTATGTCGTCCGAATACCAGTTTGCCGTAATAGGGCCGTGTCGGCCGGGAGGGCAGAATGGCAAACAGAAAATGGTATTTTTCTCTGAAGCATGGATGTCTCATGATACGGTTTTCCACGGCTGATTTGACCTGGCTCACGATGCGGCCGCTCGGGTAAATGAGGGGTTGACGGATTACTCGAAGCAGGATGATATCCGGTTTCCGCTTTTCAAATATATAACCCAGATCGAACTGTTTTTCCAGATGATACCCGGGTGACCGGCCAATGACTTTATCGGTTAATCCGGCAAAATCCACCATTTCGATACGGGGGAAAAATCCCATGATGCCGATGTCAGCAGATCCGATTGACCGGGCACCGCTTTTTGAAACCCAGTCCGCTAATACCCTTTCCAGGAAGGCCGAATGGCTGTGGGAAAGGTGGGCCTTTTTTTGGATTTCCAGTGATGCTTTCAGGTTAAAAAAGACACCCATCAATAAAATGACCATGACCGTGAAGGTAATGCCCCGGCCAATGGATATTTTTTTCTTTTTCAATAAGGGTAGAGATCTGCCCTTCAGGATACCGGATGAGGCCAGCAAAAAGAGACCGAAAGCGGGTAACAGGAGACGGCCCGCTGGCATCCAGTCACCCCCTTCAATCAATACTGCTGCTATCCAGGATGAACCGGCCAGAAAATATCCCCGGTGTCGTTTGTCTCCCATCCAAGCACCCAGTATAGCCAGGACTAAAATCAAAATTACCCAGCTGCTGGACAGCGTATCTCCCAGATACAACCACCCGGCTTTCAGCCAGGGATCCTTGGCAAAATAGGTGTTGGGAAAGAGGGACTTGAAAACAAGCAGTCGGGCTATTATCAGACTGATGTTTCCAAGAATAACCGTCCCGGCCAGGAGTAAAAAACGTCTCTCCTTTATTTTTCCCAATTCCCCCCGGCCCAATAGTAGAAATATCAAGGCCGGCAAAAACCAGGTTCCTTCTGGCCGGATCCAGCAGGCCAGAAAGCCGGCGATCAGTCCCCACTTCATCGGGATATCGGAACTGGCTGCCTTGAAAAAAAACAGCACCGTAGCCAGAAAAAGTAAACTTTCCATCCCGGTTGCAGCATAAAAAACAGCGGCCGGCAATACCGAAATCAAGAGCGCAGGTAGTAAATCTGAAATATTTAAAATCCAGGATCCGGTATTCGCCCCCCCTTTTCTTTCGGATGAATAATAAATGGCTACATAACAGAGTATAAAACCGGCTAGGCCCAGAGTCATTCCCAGGGTGGGAAGTGAAGGAATCCCGAAAATCAGAGCCCCCAGAGCGAGAAATAGCAACCATACCGGACTGGAGAAACCTTCTACCGGCTCCAGGCCGGGGTTGAAAACCAATCCCTCACCCTCTACAGCATTGGCGGCATAGCGATAGGTAATATAGGCATCGTCCAACTGGTAGGGAGCAATTCCCAGGGATAATCCGATCCCCAGAAGCATCAGTGCCAGCATAAACAGTCTTTTGAGTTGAGGTGAAAGGCTCATTCCTTTTTTATATTTTCCCCTGAATCAAACCAAATTTTATTTTTGTTTGCTCTTAGATAAATAGTCATGCATTGAAAGTGTGGCTTTACGGCCGGCTCCCATGGCCAGGATTACCGTGGCAGCCCCGGTGACAATATCTCCTCCGGCCCACACCCGGTCTATTGAGGTTTTTCCGGTTTCCTCGTCAGCAACAATGGTACCGCGCCAGCTGACTTCCAGGTCAGGTGTGGTGTCGGGTATTAGAGGATTGGGGCTATTACCGATAGCAATAATACAGGCATCCATAGGCATTATATACTCTGAGCCTTCAATTGGAATTGGCCTTCTTCTTCCTGAATCATCAGGTTCACCCAGTCTCATTTTCAAACATTCGATTTCTTTTATCCAGCCATTTTCATTGCCAATGAGTTTAGTTGGAAGGGTAAGGAATTGAAAGATTATTCCTTCCTCTTCTGCGTTCTCAACCTCCTCCAGCCTTGCAGGCAGTTCTTGTCTTGAACGTCGGTATACGATGTAAGCTTTCTCTGCACCAAGACGAGCAGCAGTTCTGGCACAATCCATGGCCACATTGCCACCCCCAAAAACGGCAACTCTTTTATGTTTTTTTATGGGGGTGGAGGATCTGGGATATTGAAATCCACCCATCAAATTCATACGGGTCAAGTATTCATTGGCTGAATACACACCATTAAGGTTTTCGCCCGGAATGTTCATAAACCAGGGCAGACCGGCACCGGTTCCTATAAATATAGCATGGTATTGATCCAGAAGTTGCTTCAGGGTTTTGGTTTTTCCCACCACGAAGTTGGTTATGAGTTTTACTCCAAGTTTTTGAATGTAGTTTATTTCCCTCTGTACTACGGCCTTGGGTAAACGAAATTCTGGGATTCCATAGGTCAGAACACCCCCGGCTTCATGCAGGGCCTCATACATGGTAACTTCATGTCCCAGCATGATTAAATCACCGGCAACGGTAATTCCGGCCGGACCAGATCCTACAACGGCCACTTTTTTTCCGGTAGGGGGGTCTATCTCGGGCATTTCAATATGGGCTTTGATTACTTCCATTTCAGCAGCAAAACGTTCCAGCCGGCCGATGGCTACCGGGGCTCCCTTTTTGTTCAGAACGCATCTCTGTTCACACTGCTCCTCCTGAGGACAAACACGTCCGCAAACTGCAGGTAGACAATTTTTTTCCTTTAACATCCTGATGGCTCCGGTATACTCTTCATTGGCGATACATTGAATAAAACCCGGAATATTGATATCCACCGGACATCCCTCAACACAGAAGGGTTTTTTACACTGGAGGCATCGTTTTGCTTCCGCAATGGCCAGCTCTGGTGTGTATCCGAAAGCCACCTCTTTAAAATTTCTTCTTCTTATATGGGGAGATTGCTTGGGCATTTCCTGTCGGTTTAAATCCAGGGTTTTCTTTTCCTTCATCTTTAGATTCCCCCGCATCCTGAGTTGTGAACCAGAAAGGCTTCTTCATTCACATATTGTTTTCTTCTTTTAAGCAGTTCTTCCCAATCGATTAGACGACCGTCAAAATCAGGTCCGTCCACACAGGCAAATCTCATCTTGCCATCCACAGTTACCCGGCAAACGCCACACATTCCGGTTCCGTCAATCATGATCGGATTAAGACTGACAATAATGGGAACATTAAAATCCGCTAGATCCTTGGACGATTTATAAATAAGAAAAGTACATCCGTTGGCAATGATCCGGTCAGGTATGATTTTATTTTGCTTCAAGATTTCGACTGAATTTTTTACATGTCCTTTATGTCCTGTACTTCCGTCCCTGGAAATGCAAAACAGGTGTTTGGACAGGGGCGCCATTTTTTCTTCCCAGTATAGCAGGTTACGGCTTCTGGCCTCCAGGATGGTTACTATTTTATTTCCTTTCTTTTTTAGTGCTTTTATTGTAGGGAAAATGGAGCCAATACCGTAACAACCCCCTATACATACTACAGTACCGAATTTATCAATTTCGGTTGGTCTGCCAAGAGGGCCAACCACAGTAGGGATAGAATCTCCTGGTTTCAGAGATGCTAATTTTCCGGTGGAGGCACCCACCTCCATGAAAATGATGGTGAGGGTTCCCTCAGGAGGATTCCAATCCGATACAGACAAAGGTATTCTTTCGGCAGTATCATCCGAACGGACAATAACAAATTGTCCCGGTTGAATCTCTTCCACAATTTCAGGAGCTCGTACGGTTAAGAGATGAAGGTTGGGTACTATCATTTCTTTTTCAATAACCTCAAACATTTTTCCTCCTTAGGTGAACCGGACACGGATTTGGCACAAAGGCCAAGACTGGCTTGGTTGTTATGAGATAGATAAAACCCGGTGATATATAGTTTCGAGTCGTAAAGGAATACGATTCTCCGGTACTCCTGGATTCAACAAAAATGGTGTCACCTTTATTTAAACCAAGTTTTGTTGCATCTAAAGGGTTCATGATAATGGTTTCTTCGGGTACGATTTCTTTCATCCCGGAAACTGTTTTACTCAAACTTGTATTGAAATACAGATGAGGTGTTTTTTCCTGAATTAATAGATATGGAAAATCAGAATCAGGGGATGAGAACTTGGGCTTTTTTGGGATTCGGATATGATCTTTTGGAAATTTGGGTTTAATGGTTTTGGTTATCAGTTTTGCTATTTCACCTCTGTTGAGTTTTGATCTTTTTCCCTTTAAAGCCTTTGATAATAGAGTAAAAATCTCATTGTTCTGTAGCACTCCTTTCGGAGGTTTTACAGCTGCTCTGAATTTTCTGTGCCCTCCGATTAGTCCGGTATAGGTTCCTGATATCTCACCCCAGGTGGCAACCGGCAGTAAAAGGTCGACCGGGAGTTCCTCAGAAGGTGGGGATGTGCTTTGCTGGATTATAAAGTCAACATCGGGTCTTTTTAGAAAAGGTGAATCACCGATGATATAAAGCAGGTCTATTTTACCTTGAGTAATTAAATGTTGTATTTCGGAATTCCATCTGGTTCTAAAGAGTGAGAGAAGGCCGGTCAGGTTTCCGAATGCATCGGGCACAAAGTTTTGAGCACCGCTGATGGCAATAATTTTTTCTATTATCTGAATAATTTCTCCAGCCTGGACTAAATCCAGTATTTCCGGGCCAAGAATAATAATTGGAGATGATGAGTTTTTTAAGGTTGTTAAAAGATTTTTTAATTCTGAAGCACCTCCTGTACCTTTCTCCAGATGTTGTAATAATCTACTGAAGTATGTTTTTTCTTGCCCTGGGGGAGGAATGATTTGACTTTTTGCAAAACGGGATGTGGTGTCTTTAAACCATCCGATTTGATAATAGGGAGTGCCCTTTTCTGCAGCCCGTTTAATTGCCAGTGTCAGTGGGCCATAGTTATAATTTCCATTCAGAAAAAAAGAAATGATGCAGTCAGATTTTTCAATCTTTTTTAAAGGTATTGATTTTCCGACCAGATTAAAATAGGGAACAAGAATTGTCTCGAGTACAGAGGATGTTATATTTGAGGTATTCAATCCCTCTTCGAACAATATTTTTGCTGCAGCCAGTTCTTCCATGGTGAGGAAAGGGGATAAAAATACTGCTATCTGTTCTTTGGGAATTGATTTTAGCTTTTCAGCAGCATGTTGAATTGCTTCTTTCCAGGAAACAATTCCTACTCCTTCGGGGAACTTGTATTGAGGTTCAAATACCCGGTCAGGATTGTTTACCCATTCAGACAGACAAAAACGACCTCTGACACATAGTTCACCTCCTGACTGATGAGGCTCACCTGGAGGAATAGAACCTGCTATTTTGTTGTTTTTAATCAGCATTTGAATATCACAATTCAGACCGCAGAATGTGCAGATATAGGGTTTATAAGAATCAGGAATGCCTGACCATTTTTTGTTTTTTTCAGA
>DAOVIP010000423.1 GCA_030671465.1 Candidatus Aminicenantota bacterium
GAAGATCCCAGGGTATCTGACAGACCGGCCAGGGTTTTATATTTGTATTTCTGTTTCAGCAGCAGTTCAAGTGTACCAAGGGATCCCCCTGCCAGGATCAGTCCCTTAGACCTGAATTTCCGGGGTTTTCGACGGAACAGACTGGTCGATGATCTGGCATGGACAATGTATTGTGAATGGTTGCACTCAATCCTGACTACCCTTGTTTCTGCAAGGATCTCTGTACCATTCTTTTCTGCAAAGTAGAGATAATTTTTATCCAGGGAGTTTTTCGCATTTTCCCGGCAGCCAACCATGCAGCCTGCACATTCAATACAGGGCTTTCTTGGAGGGCCCTGTCCGTTGAAATAGGGATCCCGCTCTTCTTCCCTTTCATCCAAATAAACACCAACATATACATTTTCAAAACTGTTTGAGCGATTCATATCTTTTGCTACTTCCCTGAGATACCTGTCTTCTGGATTGATCTTTTCATATAGCGTTCTTCCCATCATGAATGCGGCAGTTTTGTAGAAAGGCTTTAATAGCTGTTTCCAGTTGCCATATTTTTTCCAGGCATCATGTGCAAAGAAATTATCGGGAGGATAGAACAAAGTGTTGGCATAAACCAGGCTTCCGCCCCCCACACCAACCCCTGAAAGAATACTGGCTTTACGGTTAAAAGTTAATTTTTGGATACCGAAAAATCCAAATATTGGCAACCAGAGATATTTTCTGAGATTCCAGTTGGTTTTTGGAAAATCATCAGGATCATATCTTTTGCCTTTTTCAATGGTTAATACAGAATAACCTTTTTCAGTCAGGCGGAGAGAGGCAACACTACCTCCAAAACCGGATCCTACAACGATGTAATCATACACCTTTTCCATCAGGCTGGTTGAGATATGAGAAAGATCCTAAATATAGAAAAAGAATGCCAATTCAGGAATCAGAGGTTTCTCAATACTTCGGCCACTGTGGATCTGTTTTTATAGTTGGGATCATACTGAATATAACGGATCACCATGTCCTCACCGATAATAAAAGTTGCAGGGACAGGCAGAATATAATCCTCATTGGCATTGGCCCGGTCGATATGTCTTCCAAATCTACGGTATTTCTGAATGGTTTTTTCATCGATGATAAATGACACATGATAGGCATCCATGATCTGGTATCCTTTATCATGTATTATAGAAAATGTAGCACCGGTTTTATGAATGGTTTTGTGATTGTATTCAGGGATTTGCGGTGAGACAGCTATGACTGATGCACCCTTGTCGAGTACATATTCAAGTGAATCCTGGAATTTTGAAATATGCTTGTTGCAATAATAACACCATGAACCACGAAAAAATATCAGGACAACTGGCCCGTTTTTAAGTGATTCCCTGAGGTTAACCATGTCTTCTGATTGATCTATCCCATGGAAATCCGGGGCAATATCACCCACCTGGAGGGTAGATGTCGAATCCTGGCCGGCAAGTACACCTGTCAGGAGGCTTAATATGAGGATCAGAAAGGTTTTCATTATCATCCAGCGTCACCTGGCTTTAAGTCTTATATGGCTGTGAAACTACTAAAGAGTTCTGTTGCTTGTTGTTAATGAGAAGTTAAGGTAAAAAAGCCACACCGGATACATGGTTTGCCGGTGCGGCCTTGATCACATTAACTGATGGTGAGATCAGAAAATCCTAAAACCAGCCGAATTTAAAACTCAGGAATGCCCCGGGGCCAGAAAAGTCAGCATTGGTCAGGGTGCTGGTATTTACGCCACTCACAAACCGGTAATTGGCACCAACGCCAAGGCGGAAAAATCTCGTAAAATTCATTTCCAGCTCAATGGTAGGATTGACAACGAAAACATTGTCATTGGTGAGGTTATAATAACCTTCATCGCTCTGTGAGATATTGCCCCATCCGATTTCCGTTGATAAACAGGGATGCAGGGCCCTGTCAGCCATAAAGGAATATCCAGTCCAGAATCCGCCATGGCCGAAACTGATCCTGTTACCACCTGCATAAATAGAATTGGTTAATCCTTCACCGTAACCACCGATGAAGAAATCTCCGAGCAGGATCGCCCCGCCGCCACCCATCATATGGGCGAATTCACCATTGATGCTTGTAAAACTCATGATCGGGCCGCCAAATCCACTGATCCGGGTACCGTTACCAAATAGAGTCTGGATCCCGTTCTCCTGGGCTTTCAATCCTGCAACTGAAAGAACCAGCATTA
>DAOVIP010000051.1 GCA_030671465.1 Candidatus Aminicenantota bacterium
AACAGGTAAAACAATTTACTCTTCATGGGTCTCTCCTCCAACATATATTAATAATCCGGAATCGAAAAGTCAATCATCAGCTGGATATTGCCGTGGATTGGAATTATTCATAAACACGGAAGAAGCGAAGAAGGGGTCAGTTCTTTCTTTATAACATTATTTACATTTTCTCATGCTTTAATGAAAGAACTGACCCCCACATTAATATAGTTCGTATTTATATTCTGTCCAGATACCAGGTACCGAAGGGCCCCCAGGTGGCAGTCCAGTCTCCGCTCATGTTATTATCATTATTAATGGTTCCGGTAAAATTCATGATCAAACCACTCCCGAAATCCAGATTAAATTCAATTGAACTATTGGTAATGGCATAGTTGCCGTTACCGGTCGGAGGGATTGTATCCACAATCCCGGTTGTAGTTCCGGCATAATACCCCCCACTGAAGGTGACATCCATAGCATATTCTCCAGATCCTGAAACATTCACCT
Organism: Candidatus Aminicenantota bacterium; assembly: GCA_030671465.1. Classification (GTDB taxonomy): domain Bacteria; phylum Acidobacteriota; class Aminicenantia; order UBA2199; family UBA2199; genus CAZOWT01. Next base: position 490 of record DAOVIP010000051.1, read on the forward strand.
CTCCAGACCAGTCACCGTTCACATCAAAAATCTCGTCGGCCGTCACATTCAGGGTGTGGTTCGTATTCATGGAAATGATGCCATTATTGCCCACGGTTACACCATCCAGCTGAACCACCAGGTTTTCATAACCGGACTGAAGCGAATAACTGTAGTTAACCAGGTCTCCATCGGTATGATTGTAGGATCCAGTAGCCGGGGTTCCGGTGATCCCCCCTCCCACGGTAACGGTCAGCACATACTGGGCGGCGTCCTCGGCAGTCTTGCAGCCGGGATTAACCAGCAAACCCAACAAACAAAAAATGACTAACAGGTAAAACAATTTACTCTTCATGGGTCTCTCCTCCAACATATATTAATAATCCGGAATCGAAAAGTCAAACCTTCAGGGACGGTTTTTGTTTTTTTTCGTCTCAAATGCCTCACAATTGTGCATAAAAAGCCACTCACATTTCAAAAAACCATCCTTTATATCCTTTGTATATTATCAGTGAAAAAGAATTTATTATCAATTTTTTGGATATTGGATAGAAAATGCGCAAATGCACCTACCATCCCCATTTTTTTTAGCAGTACAGTTATCTTACAGTCGTGTTAACTCCCAGTTTCCTGAGGTTCCTCCGCTGAAAGATTCCCAGGTTCCGCTCATGTTGTTATCGTTAGTTATGGTGCCCCAGTAATGAATATCGCTACTTCCTATGTATAAATCAAAGGTAATCTGGTTGCCGGAAATGGAGTAATTACCTGACATCAGTGGAGAACTTCCAAAGCTTCCGGTGGTTGATCCGGAGTACAATCCTCCGGTAAAGGTGACCTCAAAAGGATAATCTATTGTCATATAATATAACCAGCCTTCCCAGTCCCCGTTGGGATCAAAAATCTTTTCTGCGGTGACAGTCAGGATATGGCTCATGTTCATAGAAATGATTCCATTATTGCCCACGGTTACACCATCCAGCTGAACCACCAGGTTTTCATAACCGGTTTGAAGCGAATAACTGTAGTTAACCAGGTCAGCGTCTGTATAAGAATAGGATCCGGTAGCCGGGGTTCCGGTAATCCCCTCCCCCACGGTCACGGTCAGCACATACTGGGCATCCGCGGCAGTCTTGCAGCCGGGATAAACCAGCAAACCCAATAAATAAAAAACAACTAACAGGTAAAACAATTTACTCTTCATGGGTCTCTCCTCCAACATATATTAATGATCCGAAATCGAAAAGTCAATCATCAGCTGGATATTGCCGTGGTTTGGAATTGTTTATGAACGCCGGATTTTAATTCCCCGACCGCATTGATTGCAGTGAATGGTTGTTTCCAGCAGAGCCGGAGACAACTGGATGGGATTCCCACAGGTGCAATTCATGGTTTCCCAGCCACTGCTCCGGCGTTGGTAGGGAATGGTTTCCGGTTTTTTTTGACTTTCAGTAACCGGAGCATCCTGCATTGCTTTTCTTTTTTTCCGGGCTGATAGCGAACCGGCAGCAGCCACACCCGAAAGTGCTGCCATTTCGGCCAGCGGTGTTCTAATGGATCGTTTACATCTCGGGCAGGTAATACTTGACTGCTTAAACCCGGAGGGCAATTTCAGTTTTAATCCACACAGGCAGATCAAAAAAACAAATCCGTTCATCACCCGCATCAAATCCCCCAGCTCCCTTTTTTTTATTGGGGAAGATGCCGGCTCAGAAACCTCTCCAGTCGGTTTTCGGATGGGCCGGGTTTCCGAATCCTTCAGGCCAGAGGCGGGCATGATGCCTTTACCGGTAACCATCTGATAGGCGGATTGATAGTTGACAAAGTTTACCCCGCGGGACATATTCTGCAAAATCTTAATCCTTTCCTGAACCGGGGGATGGGTGCTGAACAATCCGGTCAGGGAGCTTCTTTGCTTTTTCAAGGGATTGATGATAAACATGGGAGCGGTAATACTGTTGGCCCGGGAAAACGACAGCCGGGTCGAGGAAATTTTTTCCAGAGCCGATGCCAGCCCTTCCGGGTAGCGGGACAACCGGGCAGCCGATGCATCAGCCAGGTATTCTCGTTTCCGTGAAATAGTAAAATAGAAAATCCGGCTCAATATCGGTGCAAGGATGGCCAGGACGATGGCCACCATGGCAATGGCCCCGCCCCCTCCCTTATCCGATCTCCGGGAACTGAACCGCCGGGAAGAACTCCCTGAAAACCAGAGGCTCCTTAAAAACACCTCTGAAATGAGTACGATCGAACCCAGCATGATTCCGGCATAGGTCATATAGAGGATATCCCGGTTCAGAATATGGGACATTTCATGGGCAATCACCCCTTGAAGTTCGGTCCGATTCAGCTGGTTCAGCAAACCGGCGGTAACGGCAATGGCACTTTTCTCTGGCTTTCTTCCGGTGGCAAAGGCATTGGGTGCATCCTCGGCAATAATATAAATTTTAGGCAAAACCGGTAAATTGGCCGCAATCTTCATTTCTTCCACCACATTAAACAGTTGGGGATGAATATTGTGGCTCACTTCTTTGGCCCGGCTGAGGGCCAGCAACATGGAGTCTCCTTTAAAATACCCGATCAGCGACCAAAACGCCCAAATCATGAGCGCTAGAAAAAGCCCGGTAAAACCACCACCTTGGGGGAGGTAGGCCTCTCCCAGTATATACCCGGTGGCCAAGAGCAGCATCCCCATACCGATGAAGAGCAACCAGGTTTTTCGTTTATTGGACCGGATCAATTCCCACATGGAGACAACTCATTTAAGAAAAATCAACCTGGGGAACTTCCTTTTCCTTGATATCTTCAATTTCAAAGAATTCTTCTTCTTTGAAATGAAACATCCCGGCAATGATGCTGGAGGGAAACATCTGAATCTTGTTGTTTAAAAACAAGACCTGATCATTATAACCCTGGCGTGAATAGGCAATTCGATTTTCAGTAGTTGAAAGTTCTTCCTGAAGGGCCAGAAAGTTCTGGCTGGCTTTCAGGTCCGGATAATTTTCAACCACCACAAAAAATTTTCCCATGGCCTCACTCAATTGACCTTCGGCTTTTATTTTTTCCCCAATGCTATCAGCACCCATGGCCCGGCTTCTGGCCTCGGTCAGGTTTTGCAGGGTTTCGCGTTCATGCTTCATATAACCTTTGGCCGTTTCAATTAGATTGGGGATAAGATCGTGACGCCTTTTCAACTGCACATCAATCTGGGACCAAGCATTTTTAACCTGATTCCTGAGCCGGACCAGTGAATTGTAAATCCCGACAATCCACATGATCGCTACCACAATGATTCCTAAAAAAACGAGTAATACCAAACCCATTTTATCCTCCTTATCTCCTGTTGAATTTATTTCACGTTTTCATTTACTCACTTAAACCGTCCCTGAAAACTTCCCTCAACCAGGTAATGACCGGGTCACTCGGCGTCAAACCGCCCTTTTTCAGGGTCTCATAGAGTTCGCCACGATCAAACCAGATCCCATGTTGACCGGGACAACCGTCAATTAGAATTTTCTTTTGCCTTTGAGCGGAATCCTGCTCAGAACCCGGCAGTGAGAGTTTATTCATTTTTTTACGGCACATGGGGCATTTTTTTTTCTTTTCCCCGGCATTGATTTCAACCTGAAAAGAACTTAAAAACGTATCCCGCCTATGGGAATTTTCGAGTAAGAGTTCCAGTTCCCCTGCATCCAGCCAGATACCCTGACAACGGATGCAGTAATCAATCTCCACATCATCCAATTCCAGCACAACCATCAATTCTTTACAGGCCGGACAGTTCATCTATACATCTCCTTGGGTTCAATTGGCAGGTTTATTTACTGGAGTCTTTTTCCCGATAGATACAAATCCGGTTTTTCCCCAGCTGTTTTCCCCGGTAGAGGGCCTCATCCGCTTTTTTCAGGAGTTGATCCGGTTCTTTAGCATCCCTTGGAAAGGATGCCAGACCAATGGTTACACTGAGTCGGCCCAGTGGCTCTCCCTCAATGGTTTTGAAGTGATGCCGGTAGATGGTCAACACAATCCGTTCACCTACCATGAAGGCTTCACTTTCAGTGGTCTCCGGGAGCAAAACCGCAAACTCTTCGCCTCCATAACGGGCCAGGTAATCCCAGGCGCGTACATTTTTTTTTAATAAGGCTGCCACCTGCTTCAGTACCTGATCACCCACCAGATGCCCATGAGTATCATTAACTTTTTTAAAACTGTCAATATCGATCATCAGCAGATTCAGGGGGCGCTTATAGCGGGTATGCCTTTGGGTTTCAGTGTTTAACATATGTTTGAAATAACGCTGGTTGTTCAGATCGGTCAGATCATCCATTGTAGACAGCTTCTTGTAGTACTCGCTCTTTTCAGCCATTTCCTGGAGGTTTTTGGTTTCCAGTACTTTTTTGATAATGAAGAGTGTATGGTTGAATTTGAAGGGCTTAGAAACAAACTCAGCAGCTCCGGCTTTTATGGATTCAACGGCATTTTCAATAGACGCATAGGCGGTCATGACAATAATCGGAATATCAAATCCCATCTCAATGACGGTCCGGGTAAGAGCAATTCCATCCATCCGGGGCATGAGCAGATCGGTCATAACCAGGTCGATGCTGTTTTTTTCAATAATCTCCAGGGCTTCCTGCCCGTTTTCGGCGATAAAAACATCAAACTGATTTTCCTCTAGAAAATCTTTCAGACTAGAACGTATCCCCTCTTCATCATCGACAACCAGAATCGTGGAACCCTTTTTTTCCTTACTATCCATATTTAAAAATACCCTTCGTAAATAACAATCATTGCCGGTTTATTTCATTATCCACTATTGGTGTTCAAAGGTCAACAACCTCGGAAGCAAATCAACCCATTCCCTAATCTTCATATTTAAAAGACAGGTTGACCCGGGCACGATAAGCCATCACTTTTCCATTCTCTACCCGCATATCCAGTTTTTTAATCTCAGCAATCCTGAGATTTTTCAAACTCTTTCCAGCTGTTTCAACTGCCTTTTTGGCTGCATCTTCCCAGGATTGTTCACTGGTTCCCACCAATTCAATCACCTTATAAACGCTATCAGACATGGCATTCCTCCTTTACTATATATACCTATTATAAATAAAAAATATTTTTTATCAATCTCTTTTAATTCTATCCAACACTCATTTCACCACTATCTTTTTATTCCGGTAAATGGTATAAATGATGTGAGCACCAATAGTTTAACCTTGACTCGAGAAAAAAACAATCTCTGCCTGAACACCATCAGTTCGGACAAACCGGGCCAGAACATGCATAATTCAACCACATCAGAGGCCCCGAGCATGAAACGGGCCCACTATCTCGAATTATTGATCCCCATCAAGAAAAAACTCTATAATTTTATTCATAAAGCCATGAATTTCAGCGAAGACAGTGATGATATCTATCAGGAAGCATTGCTGAAAGGCTATAAATACTTTCACTCCTATAATCCGGACAAAAACTTTAAATCCTGGTTGTTTACCATTGCCAATAACCTGATCAAGGATCATTACCGCAAGATGAAATCCATCATCCCCCTGGAACCGAACAATATAATGCAGCTGGAAGATCAGTCCATTCCCCTCAAGATCAAAGATATTCACCATGCGGTGGGAGAACTCAAACCCCATCACCGCCAGGTTTTTTTTCTATTTTATTACAATGAATTCAAAATCACCGAAATTTCGATTATCACCGGTTTGAGCGAATCCAACATAAAATTTATCCTGGCTCAATCCCGGAAACGATTAAAGAAATTTCTGGAGGTCCCAGAATGAAAACCATAGACGAGAAAATCAAGAAATGGATCAAATCCATCGAAAAGGAGATTCCGGTTATCGTTGAAAAGAAATTTCTTCAGACACTCAATAAAATATCTCAAACAAAAGCTGCTTCTGAAAAAAGGTTTAAAACAGCTTACAAAATTGCTATTGCCGCAGCCGCCTGTCTGGTCCTGGCCCTATGGATACTGTTTCCACTGTTTCACCAAACCCCGGTTCAGGCCAAAGTAGAGTTTATGGTTCAATCGGCCAGGATCGAAGGTCAGGCAGCCCACACCTATATCTTCAAAGAGAAGGATCCGGAACTAACAATCGTATGGGTTGAAAAATAGGAGTGTCACCATGAAAAAAACAATTCAATATCTCTTGATCTTTCAAATGATTTACCTGGCCCTCGGTGTGGAACTGTACCCCGCAGAAACCGGCGTCCAGCTCCGGTTGTATGAAGGTTGGAGAGAGAAGGATTTTATCACTCCCAGAGTGATCAGCTCTTACCATCTGAATCCCATTTCCCAAAAAATGAATTTTTCAAATATTCCGGTATCAAAAGAACGGGATTCCCTGAAGCGTGTTTTCAATCTAAAGGAGGTCAAACTCATCACTTTTGGAAATCTAATTATCCAAGACAAAAACAAACAAAAATCTTCCCAGTTATTTGTTTTAAATCAGAAAAATCTCACCATTGAGTTAAACATGATTTCCCAGCAGAAAAACCAATTTCAGCTCAATATGATTGAAAATGAAAAGAAGACCGCTCCCCTGCTGGAAACCAAAATCATCATACCCCACAGCAAAACGGTGGTCATCGGATTTGAGGATTCTGAAAAAAAGATATATTTTATCTCTTTATTCAGAGCAAGTACCGGAGATGCCCAAAAAACCAAAACAATATTCCGAAGGACATATCAAAAGCCCGAGTTGATCGAAAGAATAAATCCCGAATACCCTGAAGAGGCCAAGAAACAGGGAATCCAGGGTCTGGAAATACTCCAGGCCCAGATCGATATCAGTGGTAAAGTTTCCAACCTGGAATCAATAAAAACCACACATTCGCTGCTCAGTCAATCCGCAATGGTTGCCATCAAGCAGTGGAAGTACACTCCCGGGATAGTATCCGGAAAACCGACTCCGGTACCCCTGACTGTATTGGTTAATTTTATCCTGGAAAAGACATCTCGGCAACCGGTATTGGGAAGCGTTCGCTTTTCCATCGATTCAACCCGGCTGCGCTTAATCAAAAGAGTAGCACCCGTTTACCCGATTGGGGCATTGAAGAAAAACATCCAGGGTAAAGTCATTATAATGGCATTTATTGACAAAAAAGGTTACATCTCCCATACCAAGGTTTTTAAGGGGAATCCCATTCTGGCCAGGGCATCAGTTGCCGCCATGAAACAGTGGAGGTTTGAACCGTATATCCTGGGTGGAAAACGTCAGTCAATCCTGTTTACGGTAACAGTCGATTTCAATCTGGAAAGAGAAATTGAAAAGTGAAACATAAAACCGTTACCCAGACCCTTCGGGGTGTCAATTGATAGTCGTAGCAGATAAAAATCGCTGAAAGTGTTACAATAACTTACCCCGGGAAGGACAATGCATTTCAGAGCAACCATTTTTCGAAGCCTGCCATTGATCCTGGTGTTGTTCTTTGCTTTCAGCCCCTTTTTACTGGCCCCGGAACCGGCCCGGGAAAACCTTCCATCCCGGTTCCAGCGAATTGAAAAAAAACTGTTTCAGCTTATTAACCGGGAAAGGGAAAAGCAAGGATTGAATCCGGTCTATTTTTTTTATACCCTGAACAGAATCGCGCATCAGCAAAGTAAAAAAATGGCAGAGACCGGGCAATTAAGCCATTTTCTGCCCGAAAGCGGAGGACTGGCCCAGCGATTGAAAGCGACCCGACTGTTCTTTATTCGCTGTGGCGAAAACCTGGTCCTCAGCGATGTCCCCCTGGCCTCTCTGATTCATGGCGAATTGATGCGGAGCCCGGATCACCGCTCCAATATTTTAAATTCCCACTTCACCCATTGCGGAATCCGGATTTCATCGAAACAGAAGAAATTCTATATCACTCAGACTTTCGCTCAATTATTTGATCCCACCGCAGACAGCAAGGTTGAATTTTATCTGCTGGAGGATCTGGAATTGTGGTTTGTGAAAAATTTCAATTACCGATTCGTGTTCCATCACCAATCCAGAGATTATGTCCGAAAGTTTTCCGGGCTGAACCTTCTGGGACAGAAAACATCAAAACCACCCGGAAGGTGGGGAAGGGTGTATACCTTCAGCATGGTCTATCCTGATCTGACCTTTATCAAAAACAAACTGAAAGAAGAAATCATAAACATCAACCTCAATGCTATCTCAATCGGGGTAGCTTCCGGCAGAAACCGAAACTATCCTGGGGGCACCTATGCGGTCACCGTACTGTTGTTCGGAGATTTCCATATTCATTCTTCCCCCGGGGAACTGTCCAGAATACTGCTGAAACAGATGAATTACATCCGGGTCAAAGCGAACCTTCCTGTATTGAAATTAGATACCCGCCAATCCCGGCAAGCCCTGACCATATTAAACTCCGTTTCTTCAAAAGGAGAATTCAGGCGCCGATCCGGAAAGGATATC
>DAOVIP010000360.1 GCA_030671465.1 Candidatus Aminicenantota bacterium
AAAAAACAAAATCAAAAACATCATGCTGGCACTGGAGGCGACATCCATAGTCGGTAACACGGTAGCTACAATAATAATTAGAAATGCTGTACCCAGTAAAGCCGCCCAGGGAGTTTTTCGCTTTTTTGAAATCTTGGCAAAAAAAGGAGATACCATGCGATCACGTCCCAGAGCATACAACGCCCTGGTAGCTGAATAGATAGTAGAATTCAGAGCTGAGGTTGAAGCAAAAATAACCGCCAGCGTCAACAGGAAATTTCCCATTGGCAATAACCGGGAAATGGCCTCTCCAAAACCTCTTTCTTTAAAACCACCGATCCATTGCCAGGGAGCAACATTGATTCCCGGGTCACCGGCTTTTACTGCTATAACTGTTGCGAATGCAACTATCAAATAGGTTATGGTAACAATAAATACGGAATATAACATGGCTTTGGGTAAATTTTTTCGTGGATCAATGGTTTCATCTCCTGCTTGAGCAATCACCTCAAAACCCTCGAAAGCAACATAGGTAAATCCCATGGTAACCAATAATTTTGCCCACCCTTTGGGGAGAAAAGGTTGAAAATTCTGCAAACGAGAAGGATCTTTAATGGCAACGATTACACCAATCAATCCTATCAATATCAAAAATACAGTTTGTCCTAATGTAAATAAAGCTCCGATTTTTCCGGTTTTCGATGCACCCCAATAATTAATGTATATGAATAATAGAGCCACCAGTATAGCCATTATCTTTTCTGTGATTATTGTGGGAAAAGGCAACCAAGATAACAAACCCAGAACACTCAGGTATCGAACAGTATAAATTGAAAAAGTGACCGCATATAAACTTCCGGCTACGCTGGATGCAAACCACTCCATCCAACCAGCAACAAAACTTGGACCTTTGCCAAATCCAACTCTGGCATAGTTATATGCACCACCCGCATGGGGTATTGCTGAACTCAATTCAGCATAAGACGCGGCTGTAAATAGAGCAATGACACCATTTAATAAAAAAGTTAAAAGCACTCCTCCAGGGCCAGCCACATAAATGGCATTCCCTACACCCAAAAATACACCGGCACCAATCATCATACCCAATCCCATCATGGTAATATGGAATAGATTTAATTCGCGAGATAGTTCTGATTGGATAGAATCTTTATCGGCCATTTCTTAATCGATTCAGGATTTCTCGAAGTGATCGGAGCCTGTTTTTCGAAATAATATCAATGGTTTTACAACTCCATAAAACCAAATAAGTAATGAAAAAAATCCCCCCAAAGATTAAAATTAAACCAAGTATTGTATCAAAATCCACTGAATGACCTCATCATCTATTCAAACTCAGAAGTAACGGTTCTTTTTTCTTTTTAATCCGAAAGTCATCCATTTTTTATTAAAAAAATTCATTTCAACGGGTCAGAATCAAAATTCTCTGAAATAAGATCAATAACCTCTTCTTCTGTCATGGATTCTACCATACTCTTTCTGATAAAATCTTTTTTCAGCATCTTAACAATTCGCGAAAGTAAAATCAAATAGTCTTTATGCTGCTTATCACCGGCAACAATCATAATTATAATTTTAACCGGCATTCCATCTAAAGAATCATAGTCTTTTATGCCTCTTTTGTTTATCAGAATTGAAATAATAATATCATCAACTCCTTTAATCCTGACATGAGGGATAGCAATTCCAAGTCCGATTCCAGTGCTCATAAGATCTTCTCGTTCAAAAATAGATTTCCTTAATTGATTTTTGTCTTCAACCAGATTTTTCTTCTCGATCATCTGGAGTAGCACTTCCAAATTATCCTGCTTTTTCTCTAATTCTGAGAAACAAATCAAATTCTTGTTCAGTATCTCACCTAGTTTCATGGTATAGAGTCTAATCTCTTTTTTCAATCAACCAAATCATTGGAAGTATTTTCAAAATCAATCATAAAGCCAATAGAACTTAATGACAGAGAGTATACTGTGAATTGGAATAAAATTCAAATAAATTTTAATATAAAAAGAAAATTTATAATCGAGGGACCCAAACATTAATCCTCGTTTCTCTATTTAAAAAATTGGTTATTCGTTTTGAATGGGTCATGGTTCATTGTGAATTTACGTTCTCATGTGTGTAAATTTTACTCCAAAGAATCATTCCGGTTTTTAACAAACCCGCTCTAAAACCAAATGATTCAATTGATTGTAGGGTTCTCGATTATCTTATAATCAGCATTAAGGCAATCTGACTTTATTCCAATCCCTTTTAGGTAAAAAATCCTTCAAAAGGCATCAAAATTGCTAAAATAAGGTACTGATCTCTAAAATAGCTTAAAAGTGAAAGAAAAATGATTTCAAATCATAGAGTTGAGCCCAGGCTGAATTATTGCCTAACCATCAATGTAAAATATAAGGGCCACGTATTTTCCGGAATCACCCAGAACATATCAAAAAATGGAATGTATATTGAGGCCATTGATATCAAATCATCCAAAGACCAGGAATTATCCATTATTGCAGCAGTTGAGAGGAGCCTGTACCAATTGAGAGGGGAAATCGCCTGGATCAAGAACCTGCCCATCAATACCACAAAGAAATCCCTCCAGGGCATCGGTATAAAGCTTACCGAAGCACCAGCTGAATACCTGAACTATATCGGGTACCTGAAATACTCCGCTCCCCTGATTCAGTGAATCAAATCTCCGGCTTTTGCCCCGAATTTCCGGAACCTGAAACAACATAATGGCAGCATATTCACACCTGAAATTTGAGC
>DAOVIP010000018.1 GCA_030671465.1 Candidatus Aminicenantota bacterium
ATGACAACAATATTCGGGCAGACTATATCCGGGAATATCTCATCAAAAAAAATGCAACCATTCCGGCCATCAGTATCAATTCCATTTCCTTCAAAGAAAAGCAGCTGTTTCTATCCATCAGTAACTTTCTAATTCAGCCAAACGGTTCCGAAAAGCGCGGTCGGGTCAAGGTCCGAGTTTGGATCATGGATGAAACGGATAAAATCATATACGATAAGAGTAAATATTTTGCACCCCCTCATGAATCAATGACCATCTCCATTAATTTCAACTGGCTGAAACTGGGGAAACACAGCATATTTGTAGACACAACCGATATTGCCACCGGTAAGAACAGCCTGAATTTTCTCCAACCTCTGATTCGTTAATGGCCGGTTTCAGGGCTAATTGATCATCAAAAAGATCACTCGGTTGTTCGAACCCGAAAATATCATTCTATTTTTAGAGTTGAAAAAATTTTTCAAATATCTATAATCTATTCAATGACCGACAGCAAGAAAAAAAAAATCAGGATTTCTTTTCAAAAACTGAAAGAAGCATTCAATTTTAGTTCGGATGACGTCACCCATTATCTGAATATCAAAAAGGGAAGGATCGCCATGCATAGTAATTTCAGCGGTGCCTTTGATGAGGATGGAAATGAAATTTGTGAACCCAATCCATTTTATAAAAATATATATATTGAAATCCCCGGTATTTTATACTACGAAGCATACCGGGATATGGAAAGATTTGCAGAACAGGTCAAAGACGAAGATATTCAAAAAAAACTAAGAAAAGCCATTAATAGTAAAGGCGCCTTTCGACTTTTCACCTATGTGTTAATGGATTACCCGGAAGATCGGGAAAACTGGTTTAAGTTTCAGGAAGAATGCGTGCGCAGCCGTATTTTCGACTGGCTGGAGGAAAACAACCTGGAACTGGAAGAGCCTTGATCCCAGCTGTCTTTTATTGCTTTTTTATCTGCTTTTTGTTACCATATAGGCATGAATAAAATAAAAATTGGTTTCTTTATTCTATTTTTCCTGATTTTATTGGGCGCATTATTTCTGTTGAACACATTTCAATCACCGGTAAAATCCAAGTTGGAAAAAGTACCTGAATTTCAGGTTACCCGAATATCCAAAAACGGAACTGTTTATAAAAATTCTGCCATGACCGATCCATTTCAGATAAAAAACTTAAAACATCCTGAGGAAGTTTTTTTAAAGGCCGATGCCCAAACCGCATTTGAATTCATCTATTCGGAAACCTTTTTTTCGGTCTTGCCAGGCTCATCCATGTTCCACCAAACCAAAACCAAGGAATTATTTCTCAATGGGGACTTTTTCTGGCACAAGGTCACCAAAGGTAAAAAAGTTGAAATTTATTTGTCCACTGCAGAAGAGATTATCGGTTTTTCAAAACCGGACAAAACCAAATTCTCCCCGGATTCCCAGCCAAGTATTCAAAAAATACTGTCATTATCAGATTCGGGAAGGGTAAAAAACAGTGTGAACACACTGGAAATCTGGAATTATTCCGGTGAATTGATTTTGAATCTGGGAAACGATCCATATCCCTTGAGACCCAATCAAATGCTGGTTATGGAAAAAAGAAACAACCGGATAAGTTTTAATGACACCTTGCCGCCTCCTGAATACATCTCCCCTGAGGAAAAGACCATTCACTTGAATCTGATCGGAGATTCGATCATAAAATTTGGCTGGAAAAACGTAAAAGGCACCACCCAATACCAGCTACGGCTCTACACCTCGGAGCTAAGAGAGAATGTCATATTTGATAAATCGGTCACAGCCAACAGAAAAAGTCTTGACATATTGAAATTTGAAAACGAAAACAAAATATACTGGGAAGTTTACCCCTATGACACCCAGAAAAACATTGAGGGCTCACCTTCCAGAATGGGAAAAATCGAAATTGTCGGAGTCATCCTGGACAAGGAAAAGCTGCTCAAACCTCCAAAATTGGAGATTGTCTCACTTACGGTTAGCGGCAATATAGTACTGATAAAAGGTGAGGCCGATGCAAATTCACAATTATTCATAAATGATGAGTTTGTCAAAATTGATATGGATGGAAAATTTATTCACACGATCACCTTCAAAACCATCGGGACAAAATCGATTGTTTTCAAACTGATATCACCATCAGAAATTGAAACGGTATTTGAAAGACAGGTTGCTATTTTCGAAGAATGAAACAACAACGTGCTGGAAATGGATGGTTTGTCTCCAAACGATTAAAAAACCCAGAATTGGATTTTTCGAACTTTGCGAAGAAGTAGGAGACATATAATGAAAATTTTTTCAAATTTCTATAATTTCTTCAGTTCGGATTTGGCCATTGATCTGGGAACAGCCAACACCTTGATTTATGCCAAAGGCAAGGGCATCATCATCAGGGAACCGTCAATTGTTGCCATTGAGAAAAGCACAGGAAAAATTCAGGCAGTTGGAAGGGAAGCCAAGGAAATGATGGGCAAGACCCCCACCAACATCACGGCCATTAGACCCATGAAAGACGGTGTGATTGCAGACTTTGAAATAACCGAAAAAATGCTGGATTACTTCATCAAAAAAACCAGAACCGGAAGTCAGTTCCTGAAACCCCGTATCATCATTGGTATCCCTTCCGAAATCACCCAGGTGGAGAGACGGGCGGTAAAGGATGCGGCCTTAAGGGCCCGGGCCAGCGAGGTTTTTCTGATCGAACAAACCATGGCCGCTGCTATCGGGGCCGAACTGCCCATCACCGAGCCTGGGGGAAACATGATCGTGGATATCGGTGGCGGCACCACGGATATTGCGGTTATTTCCCTGTCCGGAGTTGTCATTTCCAAATCCATCAGAACCGCCAGTGATGAAATGGATGAAGCCATCATCAACTATATCAAGAAGAAATACAACCTGCTCCTGGGGATCCGGACTGCTGAACAGATAAAAATGCAAATCGGGTCAGCCTATCCTCTGGATGAGAACCTGGAAATGGAAATCAAGGGAAGAGACCTGTCCCATGGCATTCCCAAGACCATTCCCATCAATGACAATGAAATCCGGGAATCACTGGAGGGCGTTGTCCAAACCATTGTGGAAGCCATCCGTAGCACCCTAGAAAAAACCCCTCCCGAACTCTCGGCTGATATTGTAGACCGGGGAATCATTCTGTCCGGTGGCGGTTCCCTGTTGAAAAATCTGGATAAGAGGCTGAGAGAAGAGACCCTGTTGCCGGTATTCATTACCGAGGACCCCCTCACCTCTGTGGTCCTGGGAGCCGGGACAATTCTCGATAATATTGAACTGCTCAAGAAGGTGGGCCAGAAATATTAATGCTCTTTAAGCGGGAAGCCACTCCAGAGAGAAAATCGTTTATTTTGATCTTCCTGCTGTTCCTGAACCTTTTTCTCATGTCAATCAATATTATATTGAAAAATGAGAAATCATTGATCGAAAATATCATCGGTTCGGTTGTTACACCCTTCCAAGTGGGATTTCAAAAAACCGTTGATTTTCTGAGCTATGAGATCAAACACTACATTTTTTTAAAAAACATGTTCCATCAATATCATGACCTGAAAAAAAAGCACAAGGATCTGAAATACCAGAATTATGAACTGCGAAAGCAGTTGGCAGAAAGCGGATTTCGGTCCAGGCTAAAAAATGAAAACCTGAATTTTATCGGAGTCGAAGTCATCTCCATCGACAACAGCATTCCCTTCAGCAGTGTATTCATCAACCGGGGCTCAAGCCAGGGAATCCAGAAAAACATGGTGTTGATCAATGAAGATGGTGAACTGGTAGGACGGGTCGAAGATCCGATTACCCTTTTTTCCGCCAAAGTCAGATTGATTACCAGTTCCATCGGGGGAGTCGGTGCATATATAGAGAAAAACAAGCTGGAGGGATTCTTGACCGGTAGCAATCAAAAAATATGCATCTTTAAATACCTGATGGAAAATGCACCGGTCGAAATCGGAGACAAAGTCATTACTTCCGGTACCGATGAGATCTTCCCACCCTACCTCCCGGTGGGAAAGGTGGTGAAAATCGAGAAAGAATACCTGACCCAGAAAATTTGGGTGAAGCCCTATTTTATTGACAAATCTATCAAACAACTGGCTATAATCAAAAATCCGGCTGAGAGCAGTGAAAAATAAATTAAAAATCGCCCTATTCATTGGTTTGATTTTCGCCCAGATCATCATTAATCGATATGTTCAAACCACCAAATTGAATATCGACTGTCTTTTTTTAATCCTGGTCTATATTTCCATCCAATCCGGGCTGATTAAAAGCCTGATCTGGGGAACCTTCATTGGCTGGGTTACCGATTTCTTTATTGGCGGTCTGGTGGGCGTATTTGGATTTTCAAGAACCATCACCGCTTTTTTTCTGCATGAATTCAATAAATTTTTTGACCTGAGAAAGAACATTTTCGTATTCTTGCTGATTGCGATTTCATTGGCCTTCTCCAACCTGATCGCCAGTGTATTTCTTCATTTTATTTTTGGCTACAAAATTGAAATCAGCCTGGTGCTGCGCCAGCCCCTGCTCACCGGTCTCACCGGAATGCTGATCAGCAGTTTTTCAAAAATCAAAAAAATTCTCGATGTACACTGATAAAAAAATACTGTCCCAAAAAAAAACAAAAATCATAGCGATCATGACCAATATTATGGTCATCTTGCTATTCACCTTCCTTCTGTTTAACTTCTGGGATATTCAAATCATAAAGCACCACCATTTCAAGTTGTTGTCTCAAAAAAATATTTTCCGTGAAATCGAAATCAAGGCCCCCAGGGGCATCATTGTTGACCGAAACCAAACCATTCTGGCGGAAAACAAACTGGATTTCAGCCTGTTCATATTCAAGGAAAACATCAAGAACCTTCAAGAAACCATTGAGAAGGCCCATTTGATAACTGGTTTGGACCAGCAATCCATTAAAAACAGAATGGGAAAATATGAACATTCCAGAGCATCAATACGGATCCTTCTCAAGAAGAACCTGTCATTAAAAGAAGTGGTCTACATCCAGAGCCGTGCCCTTGAATTTTTGGAGTTTGAAATCGAAATCGAACCCACCCGGACTTACCCTTTCCAGCAGCATGCCTCTCATATCCTGGGATATGTGTCGGAAATCTCTTCAATGGAACTGAAACTGAATGAAAATCAGAACTATAAGCCGGGAGATGAAATCGGTAAGAGCGGGATTGAAAAGCAGTATGAGCACTTTATCAGGGGGAAAAAGGGAACCCAGGTGGTGATCAAGGACAGTTTCGGTAGAATCCAGAAGCAGGTCAGCGAAAAAAAACCCGAGATTGGCAGTAAAATAATATTGACCATCGATATTGAGCTGCAAAAATACATTGAGGACATTCTCAAACCCCATAAGGGCTGTATCGGGGTAGTCGAATTGCCAAGTGGAGAAATCCTGTCTCTGGTGAGCAAACCCAACTTCAATCCCGAAAAATTTACAACTCTGATAGAGACCAAAGACTGGAATACCTTAATCAATGACCCGGAAAAGCCTTTGCACAACAAATTTACCCAGGGTCTGTATTCACCGGGCTCGGTTTTCAAGATTGTCATGGCCCTGGGCGGACTTCAGGAAAAAATAATCACCCACTCTACCCGGACCTTCTGTAGCGGTTCCACCTGGATCTACAACCGGACCTTCCACTGCTGGACCAGCTTCGGCCATGGCTTGATGAACCTCACCGATGCCCTGAAAAATTCCTGCAACATATACTTTTACACCCTAGGCAAAAAAATGGATATCAACACCATTGACAAATACGCCCGCCTGCTGGGGCTCGGAAAGAAAACCCGTATCGGTCTGCCCAATGAAAAATCCGGCCTGGTTCCCTCTCCAGCCTGGAAGGCCTCCCAGCTCAATCAGAAATGGTTCCCCGGAGAAACCATATCCGTATCCATAGGGGGAGGCCTGCTGAATGTCACTCCCGCTCAGATACTTCAATTGATCAGCACGGTGGCCCTGAAGGGCAACCTCCCCCAGCTTCACCTGATCAGGGGAATTGAAAACAGAGGAAAAATCATTGGGAAATTTCAACCACGCTTCAACAAAATCCCTGTCGAGAAAAAATACTTTGATGCGGTCATTCGGGGCTTATTCAAAGTGGTGAATGATAATGGTACCGGCCGGGCAGCCGCAGTCCCTGGACTGGATATCTGCGGTAAAACCGGGACCCAGCAAATCATATCCAAAGAAAATCCGGATTACCGGAGATTGAGAAAACTGAAGCGCTTCACGCCTCATTCCTGGTTTGCCAGCTTTGCCCCCCGGAACAATCCCCGCTATGCCGTGGTGGTATTTGTAGAACATGGCGGGGATGCCGGTGAAGTGGCTGCCCCCATTGCTGCCAGAATTTATAAAAAACTATTCCAACCATGAAAAATTTCTGGAAATATTTTGACAAACTCACCTTCATTGTACTTATTACCACCACGGTATTCGGGATTTTCCTGATCTACAGTGCCTCATACACTACTGATACATCTTATTTCAACAAGCAAATCGCCTGGTTTGCCATATCACTCATCTGTTTTTTTCTGGTATTTAAAATTAAAACCGAAACCCTTTTCAGGTGGAGACTGACCATCTTCATTGTGTTACTGGCCTGTCTATCCATACTGCTGCTGGCCGGGATCATTACCTCCGGTGTCAGGAGCTGGTTCAGGATCGGTTTCATGTCTATTCAATTTTCCGAATTCATAAAAATCCCCCTGGCTCTCATCATAGCCAAAATCATGGCCAAAAACCGATTGATTACCCTGAAGCCATTTTTGAAAATCATACTGGCCATTGCCATTCCCTTCGGAATGATCATGCTGCAGCCGGACCTGGGCACCGCTTTTATTCTCACTGCTTTTTTTATGGTACTGGTTTTCCTGAAAAGAATAAAATTCAGCATTCTTCTGGTAACCATTTTATTGATGATCGGCGGATCATTTTTAGCCTGGAATTATATTCTGAAACCCTATCAGAAAAACCGGATTATTTCCTTCATGAACCCGGAAAAATACAGCCGCTCCACCGGATATCAATCCATCCAATCCAAGATCGCCATAGGTTCCGGTGGTCTGGTGGGCAAGGGTTATTTGAAAGGTAGCCAGTCCCAGTATAAATTCCTACCAACCCGCCATACTGATTTTGTAGTGGCCGTGCTCGGAGAGGAATTGGGATTCACGGGAATCAGTTTTCTATTCTTTCTCTTTTTCATCCTGTTCTACCGGCAGTTTAACATCAGGACCCAGACCGATGAAGAATTCTACTTTGTATACCTCTTTAACGGGCTGATACTCTTTCAATTTTCCATCAACGTATTGATGTCCATCGGGCTACTGCCCATCCTGGGTATTCCACTTCCCTTTGTCAGCTATGGGGGTTCATCGCTGCTGGCCTTTTTCATAGGGGAGGCCATCATCTTCAAGATCAAAATCAATGCCTATATCAATGAATTCTAAATTCAGAGAAATTCTTTATAAAATCAATAACCCTCAGGTTTATACGGGCAGGGAGATTAATGTCATCAAAAAGGAGTACAACCCCAATTCCCTGAATATTTGCCTAATTTTCCCGGACACCTACGAAATCGGTATGAGTCACTATGGCCTCAAGATCCTTTACCATTTTTTAAATCAATTCCCAGAAGTGAATGCCGAACGCTGCTTTCTCCCCGGGAAGGACTCCATTCGGATTTTCAGGGAATCAGGCTTGTCCCTTTTTTCCATCGAAAATAAAATACCACTTAAACAATTTGATCTGCTTAGCTTCTCCCTGCTCAGCGAAATGAACTATACCAATGTTCTTCAAGTCCTGGATATGGCCGGGATTCCCCTGAAATCCAGTGACCGGACCCGCTCAGATCCTCTGGTGGCGGCTGGAGGTATTTCGGTATGTAATCCTGAACCGCTGCGGGAATTCATCGATTTTTTCGGTATCGGCGATGGAGAGGTCCTGTTTCCAGACATCATTGAGGTTTTTCAAGATGCCAGAGCCAATAACCTTTCCAGAACAACCATCCTAAAAGAACTGGATTCAAAGGCCGGTATCTATGTTCCCGCCCTGTACCCGGTCAGGAAAAACGGATCTTTCTGGCTTCCGGATATGAGTTCCAAAAAAATCAAGAAGAGAGTTTTCAAGCCCATTGACGAAGCGTTCCCGGATGAAAATATCATCGTTCCCATTTCCAGTGTAATCTTCAACCGCCTGGATGTGGAAATCGCCCGGGGATGCCGACAGACCTGCCGGTTCTGCCAGGCCAAATCCTATTACGCCCCCTTTCGAAGCAAATCCATGGCCAAAAATATTGATTTTATTGAAAAGGCACTACGGAAAACAGGATTTGAATCTTTCTCGCTATCCTCATTGAGTTCAGGAGATTATCCGGGTATCGAGGAATTACTGGAAGCCATCCCCGGGATCATTCCGCCCGGTACGGCCCTCGCCATCTCATCACTCAGGCCTTCCGCCCTTTCCGATCAACTGCTGGCCACCATGGCCAAGTTCCGTAAAACCGGGATCACCATTGTCCCCGAAGCTGGCACCCCGAGGCTGAGAAAGGTAATCAACAAAAATGTGTCCAATGAAGAGATTTTCAAGGCTATTGATACTGCCCTGAAAAACAATTGGAAGCAAATCAAACTCTACTTCATGACCGGGTTGCCCACTGAAACCCCTGAGGATGTCCGGGCCATCATTGAATTAATCGAGGAGATTCTGGGTTATGCCAGGCACCGTGGCAAAAAAATCAGGATTCATGTGTCCATCTCCAGCTTTATTCCCAAACCCCATACCCCTTTCCAGTGGGCACAGCGGGAAGATCTGGACTCCCTGCTGGCCAAAATCGAAATACTAAAAGCCGGATTGAAGAAGTACCGGAACCTGCAGTATGATTTTCACAGTGCCCAGAGGGGAATTGTGGAAACCATTCTCTCCAGGGGAGATTACCGGGCCGGTGAACTCATCTACCGGGCCTTCAGGGTCGGTGAGATCTTCTCAGCCTGGGACACTCATTTTCACTATCCCAATTGGGAATCCTTGATTAAATCCCTCAAACTGGACGATTTTTTATCCGAAATAAAATCGGACCAACCCCTGCCCTGGGACCACATCCAGATTAATTACCATAAGGAGCACCTACTCGAAGAATACCACAAATCAAAATCCGGGCAATCCACCCCCCCCTGCCAGGATCAGCAATGCCTGATATGCAAGGGCTGCTCCTTTCCGGAAAAGAAACCCCTTCCGGCTGAAGCCAACCCTTTGTTGAAAATTCCCCCAGAAACCGAACCGATTCCGGACCGTCAATACAACCGGGTACGGGTCTTTTATGAAAAGTCCGGGGATTTCCGTTTTTTTTCCCATCTGTCCATGATGAAATACATCGAACGGCTGATGCGCAAGGCTGGCATTCCCTACCAGTGTACCAAAGGTTTCCATCCCCGGATCAAAGCCAGCTTCCTCCCCCCCCTTCCGGTCTATTCCCGGGGACTGAATGAAGTTATGGAACTGTTTGTGGATACCGGGCTGGATGAAACCAAAATCCTGAAGGCCCTGAAAAAAGTGACCAGTGATTTTGAATTCAAACGGGTGATTAACTGCCAGGGAAAAAAACCCCTGACGAAGGATATCCATTTCATGGAATATGAAATTGAATTGAACCACCGGTACCCGAGGCTGGAAAGCGTAAAACAATTCCTACTGGAAAGCGATACATATCAGCTTTTCCCTGATCGCCTGTTATTAAAAATCGACTACTCCCGACAGGGCCAGGAACGATTTTCAAAAATATATAAAACCATTGACCCGGAAAGAAAATATACTTGCCATTTGATCCGGAAACGGATTATATTTAAAAATGATTAGACAAATCACTTCCCGCTCCAATCCCCGTCTCAAGGCCCTGATTGCGGATAGAGAACAGTACTATTTCTTTGAGGGGGAAAAACTGGTCCGTGACCTGGTTGAAAAAAAAATTCCCCTGGCCATCCTCATCGTCAACAACCGTTATGAATCACAAGCAGAGGAACTGCATCATCAGACCGAAGAGGTGTGGCTGGTCAGCGAGCCGGTTTTTAAAAAACTGTCTTCCCTGAAAACCCACTCTGATTTTCTGGCCGTGGTCCAACATCAATCTCCGGAGATAAACCTGGCAGAGCAGCCACTCATCGTTGCCCTGGATCGCATCCAGGACCCGGCCAATGCCGGTACGGTTTTCCGCTGCGCCGCTGCTTTCGGTATCCGGACCATCCTGTTGTGCGGAGAAAGTGTCAAACCCACCAATCCCAAATTCATCCGTACCGCCCAGACCTCCCTCTTTGACCTTCAATTTCAGCATTATCCACACATTCATGACCTGATCAACCGGGCCCGAGAGCTTCAACTGAATATTTACCTGACCTCATCCAAAATATCGACCCAACAGATTGAACCGAATAAAATCAAAACCCCAGCTCTGGTTATCTTCGGAAATGAGGGACAGGGCCTGGCCCCGGAACTCCTCGACCAATTCCCCACCATCACCATTGCCCAAAAAGATTGTGTGGAATCCCTGAATGTGGGCGTCAGCGCCTGCATCATCATGTACCAGCTGATGAAAAACCTGAATTTGTAATTCCACAAAATAACGATATAATGAAGAAGATGAAAAGATGAGAAAATTTAAATTTTCGAAAAAAACCCTTTTAAGTTTTCTTCTTATTTTTATATGGATTGTAGGATTGACCCATTGTGATATATTCGGGCCCAGTTACGATGAATATGTCTTCGAATGGCTGGATTTTCCCTTTGCCAATCCCGGTAATATTGAACGGATGGCCGCTTTCGGCATCCCCAACTGGAGCGGTACCGATCCCCACAACGGAATCGATCTGATTATTTACGAAAGCCTCTACGGTACCCGGATCATTTCTCCCACCAACGGTACCATCGATTCTATTGATATCTCGGAAAATCCATATTCCCATCCAGCCAATCAACTGCTCCTCACCATCCACATCTACATCAATTCCGAGTGGACCGTGGCCCTGGTCATTGAACCGGGCACCAGCGATGAAACCATCAAAACCGCCCAACGAAATGCGGTTCTGGTGGAAGAGGGTGATACGGTTAGCAGAGGACAGTCCATCACCGACCTACTGGTCGGAGAGCACGGTTATCCCCATTTACACTACATGATCATGCGCAATGATGAACCGGTTTGTGCTTATCCCTTCTCTTCAGCCAGTGCCCGGAGCATATTCGATGACATTGCCCGAACCCGCAGCAACAATAACCTCCCGGACGGTAACATTTGCCACGGGGAAGGGTATTGAAAAAAAAACTGCTGCTGCATATCTGCTGTGCACCTTGTTTTGCAGCACCTTATTTTCATTTGAAGGATAAATTTCGAATATTTGGATTCTGGTTCAATCCGAATATTCAACCATTTCTGGAATATCAAAAAAGACTTAGAACAT
>DAOVIP010000127.1 GCA_030671465.1 Candidatus Aminicenantota bacterium
AATAATATAATCTGTGGTACGGAGATGAAAGGCATGATGCCTTTCATCTCCATTGTTTTTGTTTTTTTTATAGCTTACCGGTTTTCCAGTTCTTGCCTGGTGTATACCTTAAAATAATCAAAATCGGCCTTGGTTTTAAAGGTCACCAGTCCGAAATTACCCAGGCTGAAGGTGGTATCGGTGCGGCTGGCCACCACCGAATCATTGATATAGCATACGATACGACTGCCATAGACATCCACTTTCAAACGATACCAGTTGGCCCTTGAGAATTTGACCCGTTCCGTCAAGAAATTTGCCGATCGTGGGTTGGCGATATCAATCCATTCACCATCCACCATTTTGCCCAGAACCGCACCCTCTTCACCGGCCAGTCTGAACATATAAAAGTTATTGGAATCCCTCATCCGGAAAATGATCCCTGCGCCAATGATATAGCGAACGTTGTTTAACAGCCTCTGGTCCTGCATGGAGCCGGTTATATAACTGGGCAAATCCGGTGTAACCCGAACATATGTTTCATAGGTGGCATCAGCTGCCTGGGGATGATCCACATAGATCATGGAATTCAGAGCCCTTTCATCGGCGCTTCTCTGTAAAAAGAAGCCATTGGCATCGATTTTCCAGTTGCCCCGGATCTGCTGCCATTCATTCTTCCGAGTATTGAAATTATCATAAAATATGGTCTTGGGTCCAACTTCGCGCTGCACCACCTCGGTCCTGGGAACTATCACTTCTCGTCTTCCGCAACTCACCACCAGCAAGCTGACCACCAAAATGATAAAAATGAGTTTTTTCATGATTTCCTCCTCGTTAATAATTAATTGTCTTCCCGGTATTTCGTACTTTTGACCGTCCGTTTCCATACCTGTTCATAGAGAGTATATCCGGCTACCGTGACTCCGTAATCCCTGGGCACATATTTTAAACCAGGGGCAGAGGCCATGATCTTATAAGTTCCCGGCTGCAGTTTCAGGGTATGGGTCTTCCTGTCACCGATGGACACCACATAATGCGAAGGCCCGTCAAAATCCAGGGTGATATTCCGGTCCAGTTCATTCCGGATCTTTATCATTGCATCGGGGGGATTGTTGATCTCATCATATCCGACTCTATACAATGAAACCACCCAAACCCGTCCATCTTCATCCACCACCAGTTGTTCTGATGAGATCAGGTTGGTCGGGCCAGCAGCCTGGGTAATCACTTTGTCACCGCGCCCGCAATTGATCAGGAATAGCACCAGGACAGCACAAACCACATAAAATAGTTTTTGTCTCATTTAACCTCCTCGATTTATATTAAAATTTCATTTTATGACTATAACTGAAGTTCTTTTCATCTCGAATAAATGTAAACCATTAAATTTTTTTTGTCAACACCAGTAACCTGTTTTATTTCAATTTTTTCAACTTAAATCTACGGTTAAATATTTGAAGTCTATGTCCATCAAATTTTAATTCAAATTACTGGGAAATGCGAATGAAATCAAAATTGTCATAAAAAACAGTAAAACTTAACAAAAGCAAAGTTGAAGAAAGCATTACCAGAACAAATATCCGTTTTTTCATGGCCTCTCCTTATTTATACTGTTTCAGTAATTTTAAGAATGATTTGACCGCTTTGATGGTTTTCCGGTTTGGTTGAAAGGGATTGAGTTTCATCTCATAGAATATATACCAGCTGGTACCGGCCACCGAAGGCGATGTGGAAAATTCATATTTGTTTTCCGTGGCATAGGCAACACCCCCCTGTTTTCCCATCATCCGCTTCACCTGGAAGTGATAAAAATCCCCTTTCTGGACCTGGCTGCAAAAATAAAAAGCCAAGGCCATTCCCTCGGTTCCCTCACTCCATACCGGGGCATTTTTTGCTTTTCTTTCAAAGAATCCCTGTATGTCTGAGATCTGGTTGATAACACCGTCTTTGACCATGAAGTGCTTTTCGGCAAAGGGCAGCACCTGACAATATTTTGGGCCCATAGCCAAAACCGCCCAGCTCTGGCAATCCAGATACAGGGAGTGATCCTTAAAACCGGTCATGAAATGCACCGATTCTTCATCCTGGTACAGGTTCTTCAATATAAAGTTTTTAACCTTTCTGGCTTTTTTGCGGAAATAGCGGTTGTGATAATAGTAAAAAGCCGAATAGGTGTCCAGGTTGTGCTCCATTGAAAACGCATCATCCCGTACCCCCAGGCTCACACCGCCGACAGTCGGTTTGGTCTTATCCAGAACCTGCTGATTCCCGATCCAGTGCAGGGTTTTCCATAACAGCACATTATAGGAAGTGTCCCCGGTCATGGCCCGGTAAAAATTAAGGGCCATGGCAATCCAGGCAATACTACCGGTATAGGTGCGCTTGGAAGTGGATTCCAGGCTGGAGATTATATAGGAAAAATCAAAACTGCCATCCTTATTTTGGATATAGGCCAGGGTATCCAGAATTTTTTTGGCCACTTCAATTTTGCCCGTAGCAGTGAAGGCCATAACAGCCAAGGCCTGGTCATAGATCCAGCACCGGTCTTCAATTCCTTCATAGCTCTGCACCAGGCAGTAGTTCTTTCCATCCCGCTTGACCTTCCGGGTCATGGAGTTCAGCCAGTTCACATTCAACTGAAAATCCGATATCAGTCCGGGACGATCTTTAACTACCGGATTTTCCGCCTGCAACGTATTTGCTAACAATATCACCATGATTATCAAGACCATCTTAAACAGAATACTCGGCTTATCCATATTTGACCTCTTTGATGGCGTTGCTGTAATCTTTGCATATTTTAATTTCCTTGACCGCATTGGAAATTTTGAATTCATCCTCGATCTTGTTCTGGGGATTCAAAACAGTTATTCCACCTTTCTCCCTTTTCAACTTCCGGGAGAGCTGGATCAGCATGGACAGGGCATCCGATGATATGTTTTCCAGTTCATTCAATTCCAGGATGATCTTTTTTCTTTTCTTCTGACCGAAATAATTGACCAGGTTTTCAAATTCAACAATATCACTGGCTTCAAAAGATCCGGACAGGGCTATGATGACAATATGATCCCGGTACAGGCTTTTGTAATCGGCCACCATGCCAAGGCCTTTTTCTGATTCCGGGTTCAGAAAAACCGACATTTTGCCCAACTGACTCTGGTATTCTTTATCTCCCCGGGGAGGGGTCCAGGCGGCCCTGACAAATACCTTTTTCATATAATCCATGGTTCCCAGCAGCTTCCAGTAGCAATTCAGCTGATGGTAAAAAAAGGGTTCGACCAGGGAAGTGGAGATCAACTTCAATTTGTCAGCCGTACCATAATAGGAACTGAAGAAGAAATCCAGCATCAAAAAGAAGATGTTGATCAACGCATTATAGATCATGGAAATCAACAGAAAAAAGACATAATTCAGATGGATCAGGTTCAGAATGGTCAGGATAGGGATGGCCAGAATGATCAGCAGCTGGATAATGGGTGAAATCACTTCAAACAGGATGTAGTATGGCAGGGAAAAAAGAGTGATGGGGGCAAAGGGATAGCGGAAAAATTTGAAAAAGTGGGTTCTCAGGGTGCTAACCAGGCCCACCTGCCAGCGTTTTCGCTGGGACTTGAGCTCCCTGAAGCTCTCCGGAGCATTGGTAAAAGAATCAGCCAGGTACACCTGGGCAATGCGGTATTTCTTTTTTATTTTGAGCATGTGAAAATGAATTCGGGTCAGAAGCTCCAGGTCTTCGCCCTTGCTGAATTTTTCATACCCGTCAATCTCTTTGAGAATCCCGGTCTTGAAAACCCCGAAAGCACCCGAAATGATCAGGTTGGCATTCAGCAGTGACAGGGAATTACGGGCCACATTAATGGAGCGGATATATTCAATAACCTGCAGCGTGGAGATCAGTTTATAGGGAGACTGCAGTCGGTTTGGAAAATAGTTGAGATCCTCCGAATCATTTTTTATCCGGACACTGCCCCCGGCTGCCACCACCCTCCGGTCGGTTAAAAAGGGCATTACAATTTTTTTCAGGCTATCCGCCTTGATCAGGGTATCGGCATCCACACAGCAGACCAATTCGGAATCACTCAGATTGATTCCGGCATTTAGGGTATCGGCCTTTCCACCGTTAACCTTGTCCACCACCAGAAATCTCGCATCCGTACCCCGGTAGATTTTTCTTACGGTCTGGGTGGGTATCCTGGGATTGTATTGAAGGTTAATTTCATAGACAGACAGTTCTTCCCTCAAAATATCCAGTGTTCGGTCCTTGCTGCCGTCATTGATGATGATTACCTTCAGATTGGGGTAGTCGATCTCCTGCAGAAAACGAATCCCCTTCTGAATGGTCTTTTCTTCATTGTAACAGGGAATGAGAATATTAAGCGAGGGAAAACGAGCCGAGTCGGTCTGACCGAGTTTGAATCTTTTCCTCTGATTTCGGATGGAAATTATGCCCAGCAGGGAGAATATCAGGTCCACACTGTAGGCAACAACGGTATAAACCAATCCAAAGATAACCAGTATTTCCACAATACTATTGTTTCCTTAATATCATTCTTCTCTTAAACTGGGTTACCTGGTAATTCAGGTGCCAGCTTCCCACCTTGACGGCTCTCCCGGTCTGATCGATCGGAGCTTTGAGTGTAAGTTCCGATATCATTTCCTTGAGGTTTTTCAATACCTTTTTTCTCCTTGAATTCGGATCCACTCTCAATCCAGTGTCATTATGGCCGGACAAAAAGACCTTACCCGACTCATTGATAAACAAATTCAGGTTTAAATAACCGGAAACCTTGGTTCTACGAGGCAGATCCACTCTAAGAGTCTTCACCTGCTGGTTATACTCCCTGCTCAGGGTATCGGGGATTTCCCGAATGGTAATGGTATGACGGTAAGGCATCGGTTCCCGGGGTTTGACTTTATCAACCACTGGCTCTTTAGGTTTGACTTTCTGGTTTTCAAGTTCAGTCTCCAGGATCTTGATTTCACCTCGGTCATCCCCGGAATGGATCTTGGCCCTGGATTCTGCATCCTGATCATAAAGAACTTTTTCCCGATCTTCTGTTTGATTAACCGCTATCTCATCAGTCTGGTCAAATGGATGATCAATAGCAGTCAAAGAGGTTTCAGTATGCGGATCAGCTTCAGGTCGAGACATTTGTCGATTGATGAAAAAAATGACCACAAACAGAACCACTACCACCAGAACCATGGGAAGGAGCAGTTTGGGTAAAAGCCTGGATTCCGTTTTTTTCTGTGGCAATTCTCGGACACTTTTTTTTGACTTTTTAAATTGGGAAGGTTCGGACTCCGTTGAAATTAGTTTTCTATTAATGGTGGGCACTGATTTCTTGATCTTGACTTCGACATCAATTCCTTCTTCGGAAGCTTCTCTCCGGGATATGGATTTTTCCAGAGTGACTTCCTGAATACCCGATTCTTTTGAGAAAATGTAGGCTTGATATTTATAATGCAAACGTCCCTTAAATAAGCCTTGCTTTTCCAATGATTTAAACAACTGTTTGATAATTTTCAATCTGAATCTGGCTAAGTCCTTATCTTTTATTGGCAAATTTAAAGCTGGTCAGGAAATCCGAACACAGGTCTGCCACGGCTTTGCGAATGGAACCTGCAAGCTCATCCACCGAACTGGCCGATCCCATGGCATACTGGGTCCAGGTGGGTACCGGGTACTTGCTCTTATAGGCCAGGTTGCGTATCATGCGTACCAGCTGGCGTAATGAGACATTGATATAATAAAAATATATCTCGGAATAGGTTACCCCGCCGGGCATAACTTCTTTCTTCTGGATGATATTGACATTGATTTCAAAAACCACCCAATCCTTATCTTCAGGGCCCTTTTTGGTTCCAACAATCCCCAGGCCCCACTTGCTCAATCCGGATATGACCATGGTTTCTAGATCCCGGGCCATCTGCTGGCTCTGTTCAGGCGTATAAACAGATGTAAAAAGCTCCCGGATATTGACCTGTACCTCGGTTCCCCTTAATCCCTTCAGGGTTTCCGAGCCGATGGCATCGGCATCTGACAGTACATCGAATACCGGCTTGATTTCATCGGTTTCATGTCTTTCTGCTGCCTGGGGCAACAAAAAATAGGATAAACATAAAACAGAAAGAAAAATGCAGCAAAACGTTTTCATCTAAACCTCCTCACGGAGAGCAAAACCCTCCTCT
>DAOVIP010000147.1 GCA_030671465.1 Candidatus Aminicenantota bacterium
AATTTTAAATATTTTAGAAGATGTCTTCTCCTAGAAACAAGCCCCAACAAGCCTCTCCTGGAGTGGTGATCCTTTTTATGGATTTTGAAATGTTCGGTTAAATTTTTAATCCGGGTTGTCAGTATAGATACCTGGACCTCAGCAGATCCGGTATCTTTATGATTTCTCTGAAATCGGGCAATTTGCTTCTGTTTCTGCTCACTCGTAATACTCAAAATATCCTCCTCTATTTCTGAACAGCCTATATTTTATCAAAAATTATCCGGTTTGTAAATAAATCGGCTTATTTATTTTTATTTAGTGGCAGATTTGACAATCCACAGTCAATCCATTACATTTAAGCGTTAAAGAAAACCCAGGGAAACCCGATATCAGATTTGGAGGAACCGATATGATTGTTGTCGAAAAGGTAAGCAAAAAATTCCAACTCTCCCGCAAACAAAAACGAGAGATGAGATCCCGGACCAATCAAAATGCCATCTGGGCCGTATCCGGAGTCAGTTTTACCTGTCAGCCGGGAAGAATTTTCAGCCTACTGGGACCCAACGGAGCCGGAAAGACCACTGCCCTCCGGATGATTGCCACCATGTTGATACCCACCGAGGGGTCTATTTCGGTTTGCGGGTACCATACCGTTAACAATTCCCGGGAGGTGCGCCGTAAAATCGGATTTTTAACCGGCAATACCGGATTGTATGCCCGACTAACCCCTGAAGAACTGGTGAAATACTATGCTCGGTTGAATCGAATGGATACCACGGTCTTTGAAAAACGAAAATCCGAATTGTTCGACCTGCTGGATATTCACGATTTTGCCAACCGGAGAATCGGAAAACTTTCATCGGGCATGAAGCAAAAAGTCTCCATCGCCCGCACCATGATTCATGATCCCGAAGTGGTGGTGTTCGATGAGCCCACCGTGGGCCTGGATGTCATCACCTCGCGTAGCATCATTCAATTGATAAAAAACTGCAAAGAGCAGGGAAAAACCGTTATTCTCTCAACCCACATCATGGGAGAAGTCAGTTTATTGAGCGATGACCTGGCCATCATCCACAACGGGCGGCTGTTGTACAACAACAGCTTTGAAAATTTCAAACTCCGGTTGAGCGCCTCTACCGTTGAGGATGAATTCATCAGAATCATCGAAGAAGCCCCCGGTAATACCAGAACCGCTTCCGGTCCGAACAAGGAGGATTGACATGGGGAATATACTGACCATACTGAGAAAAGAATTACTCGATACCTTCCGGGATCGCAGAACCCTCATCGTGATGATCGTAATTCCACTGCTGCTTTTTCCGATCATGCTCAATGTGGCTACCCGGATATCGGCCAGACAGCAAAAAAAAGCCGAGATCAAGATTCTGAACCTGGGTCTGATCTCACGTGATAATGCCCCGACTTTCAAAGACATAGTCCGGGACCATAAAGATATCCGCATCATCGAAGATATTCAGGAGGACCGGATACCGGATCTCATTCAAAATGGCCGGCTCGATTTCGTCCTGGTTTTTGAACCGGATTTTGATGTCAAAATTGCACAGAAACAAGCCGCCCGTGTCCACTTCTTTTATAAGTCTTCCCGGGAGACAGATATATCCAAAAAGCGAATCATCAATTTATTAAGCAGTTTTGAAGACCAGCTGGTCAGCGAACGCTTTCTGGCCTTGAAACTGGACAAATCCATTACCGATGCCTTTCAGATCCAGAACCATGATGTAGCTTCCATCAAACAAAAAATCGGTGAGGTGATTGGGGGTTTTCTGCCCTATATTTTTGTCATTTTCTGCTTTACCGGTGCCATGTATCCGGCCATTGACCTGGGAGCCGGAGAAAAGGAGCGGGGTACCATTGAAACCCTCCTGACATCACCAGCCAACCGGTTTCATATCGTGATGGGCAAATTCATCGTGATCTTGTTAGCCGGGATCACCTCGGCTGTTGTATCGGTCCTGGGCCTCTACTTTTCCATCCGACTGTCCAAAGATATCCCCCCGGAACTGATGGATTCCCTGCTTAAAATCATCGATTATCAATCCATTGCCCTGGTGTTTTCATTGCTTATTCCCCTCTGCATATTCTTTGCCGGCCTGCTGTTGTCCATCTCCATATTTGCCCATTCTTTCAAGGAAGCCCAGAGCATGATGACCCCCCTGAATATTCTGGTCATTTTCCCGGTGTTTGTCGGTTTATTCCCGGGAATCGAGTTAAACACCACCACAGCCATGATTCCGGTACTGAATGTCTCTTTAGCCACCAAAGAAATCATTTCCGGAACCATTGAGTTCAAATTGTTGCTATTGGTATATCTGTCTTTATTTGTGATCGCAGCCATCAGTCTGTTTTTCTGTGTGAAATGGTTTCAGCGGGAACAAGTGATCTTCAGGAGCAACTGAATAGCGGTTCGGGTGATACTTACTTGAAATGAGGGTTTGAGTGAATTATAATGGTATTGGACCCATGAAAGGAAAAATACCACCGGAATCCACCGAAAGCCAGGGACTTATCCACCGGCATTTCGAATTCATCGAAAAACAGTGCTTTAAAGCAGTCCGGATGAAGCGGTCCGGGCATTCTCCCCAGCAGGAAATTGACTTTGAAAATGAGGCCCTGGAATTATCCAGCCGGGTGCTGGATCAATTGACCAAAAACAATTACCAGGTGCTGCGCCAGTTTGAAAACAAAGCCAAACTCACCACCTATTTGACCACCATCATTGCCAATCAATCCATTGATATGATCCGGAAAAAAAAAGGCCGCAGCCGAGAAAAAGAAAGAGCCCGTGAATTCGGCGATATCGGAATTCAGATTTATCAAAAAATTGTGGTCCAGGGACTGTCGGTTGAAATGGCCTATCAAGAGCTTCTTTCTCTGGAAAAGATCACAACCTCCGAAACAGAATTTCTGCGAATGGTAGACAGAATAAAGGGGTCCGGCAGGAATCCCGGTCCTGTACCCGATCCGGATGACAACCTGATCCGGTTGGGCAGTCAGGATAGTCAAACCGGTGAAATGATACTACCGGAAACCCGAAACAATCCGGAAGAGACGGTCATCAAAGACAGTCAACAACAGCAAATCGACCGGTTGCTCCGGGAAATCATCGAGGGGCTGAACGGTGAAGAACAACTCATCATCAGAATGAGATTTCCGGCCAACCCGGATCAGGACTCCGAAAGCATAGAAACCATCGCCCGGATAATGGACCTCAGCCCCAAAGCTGTTTACAAAAGAATCAGTCGAGTTTTAAAAAAATGCCGAGAAAAATTTGAAAAAAAAGGGATCAGCAGCCATGATTTATTATAAGTACAAACAGGGAAAAACCGACCGGTGTCCGACTAAACCGGTAAAAGGGATGAAATGAAAAAAGCCAAGCACCAAGAGACCGCCCAGGACCGCCACACGGCCAGGCTTCTATCCGAAAAGCTTCAATCCCTCACTGCTGACGAGTGCCTGCCCCTGGAAGCCATCGCCCAGCTTGTAGAGAAGAAAATCAGCGGCAAGCAGCAGGATCGAATGTTGTCCCATATGGCCAGATGCAGCAACTGTTATGAAACATTTTTACTCAGTTCTCAAATTCATTCAGAACCGCATCCGGAAATTAAAACAACTGAAAAACCATTTTTCTTCAGGCCCCTGGCCCTGGCTGCCAGTGTAATGGTGCTGGTGGTTTCCCTGGTGGTGGTCCATACCTCAGGAATACTCAAAAAGGCCCCGGCCCCGGATATGGAAAAGGCCGAAGTGAAAACGGATACCCACATGGTCTCAGTGGATCCGACTCAGGAGAAAAGTAAGGGATTGATCGAGAGGAGCATAAAGAAAGGCCTTCGGGGAAAATCCCGGGAAAAACCCTCCCCAGGGGAAACCGATGACCTGAAATTCAAAAACAAAACCGTGCCGGACACGCAGCGGAAAATCAAACTGCCCCTGCCTCCGGAATCCCGGGCCCAGTCGCCTACCCATCCGGTTACCATCAGTCCGGTTGAAAAAAAGGCCTTGAAAACAGCAGAATCCCAAGAAAAGGAACTGAGCGAAGAACTGTCCCGGAGAAAAGGGCCGGAAGCAGGCAAAATCGGACTCACCGAAAGTCAAGACTCCCTGAAACGTGCGGAAGCCGATAAACCGCCGGGGCTCTCCAGGGTCACCAGCCGGTACCCCAACGGAGCCATCAAAACACTGAACCAGTATCAGCAGAAAGATAAAAAAAACGTACTGGAGGAAATCAGGGAATATGACCCGGCAGGCCAAAATATCCTTATCCGGAACCTGTTCACAGGTTCTCTGATCAAAATGGGCTACCATGAAAGCGGGCAATTGAAATTCAGGGAGGAATACTTGCAGGGGAAGCCCCATGGATCCTGGATAAAATGGAATGACCAGGGCAGGATCATCGAAAAACAAATCTATGAGAAGGGTAAACTCATCAAAATATTCAAATAAAGCCCCATGAATCGAGGGAAACGACTGGTATGGTTGACCGGCCTGATGCTCATCCTGGTTGTCTTTATCTATCTACTTCAGTTTTTAAAGAAAAAACCGCTGGAATGGACCCCGGAAAACAGCCTGGTCCAAAAAACTGCACCCGGTCTCGGTGATCTATATGACCGCCAGGCCTTGATTCGGGCCCTTGATCTGAGTTTACAATACATGAACAAACTGGACCCGGGCAGACCGGTCCGCCTGGGTCCGGACACGTACTCCCTTGAACAGCTCCGGTTGACCTTAACCGATTTTAAAAAACATTTGACTGAAAAGGGCTTGACCCCGGCTTTTTTTCAGTACCTGAAAAAAAATTACCACTTTTATCAAACCCCGGCCCCCAAGGTCATTTTTACCGGCTACTACGAAGCCCGGCTCAGGGGTTCCTTCACCCCATCGGACCGGTACCGCTTTCCCCTTTACCGGAAACCGGATGACCTGGTCCGGATTGATCTGTCCAAATTTCATTTTTTTTCCAAATTCAAGGGGCTCCCAACCATTATCAAAGGCCGGGTTGCCGAAGGTCAAACCGTTTTGCCCTACTATTCCAGGGAAGAAATTGACAGCCGGCAGAAGATTTCCTTGAAAAACCTGGAAATTCTCTGGGTGGACGATATCATTGAACTGTTCTTTCTTCACATCCAGGGTTCGGGTATTGTCACCCTGGACAGCGGAGAATCCATCCGGGTCAATTATTCCGAAAGCAACGGCCACCCCTATCGGGCCATTGGCAAATTTCTGATTGACCGGGGCCTGCTTACTTACGAAGACATGTCCATGCAGAGTATCCGCCGCTACCTTGAAGCCCATCCCCGGGAAGTGGAGACCATTTTCAATTTCAATCCCAGCTATGTTTTTTTCAGGACGGTTGAAGCAGGACCCATGGGCTCCATCGGGGTTCCCCTGACCCCTTTCCGGAGCATTGCGGTGGACCAATACCTTTTTCCCAAGGGAGCCCTTGGATTCATCGAAACCGAAATTCCGGATTCCGGAGATGAAGCCAATCTCCGGCCTCAGAACGGGGTAAAAAAGTGGAAAAAATTCCGGGCCTTTGTATTGAATCAGGATTCCGGCGGGGCCATCAAGGGTCCGGGGCGGGTTGACATCTTTACCGGTTACGGCGAACTCAGCGAATGGATCGCCGGCCATATGAAGCAGCCCGGGACTTTCTATTTTCTCAT